>NZ_JAJTDH010000094.1:0-10503 GCF_021300285.1 Microcystis sp. 49638_E5
GAGCCAGGATCAAACTCTCCATGATGAATCGTTTGATTCTTTTGACTTTTTTTTGTCTCCCCCTTGCGGGTTTGACTTTTTTGTTATAGAATTGCTTCTAAACGAGGCTGTTTTACTTGGCTTTCAAACTATTGTTTTGTCTAGGTTCGAGCGTCGTTTGTTTCGCTTCGCTTTCGCTTTGCTTCAACCGCGCATTTACCAATGTATCTAACTTCCCTAAGTTTGTCAACCCCTTTTGGCAAAATTTTTTGATCTTTTTTCTATCCCTTGCTACGTAAGCTTTTCAGCTATTCCCCCTTTTTCTGGTGGGGCTTTTTTGTCTAGTAATTTTGTTCTAATTAGCTCTTGATGGTGGTGACAGCGTTTTTCATAAGTGGGAACTGTTTAGGCATCAAATAGGGCTGCAGTGGCTGAAATAACTGCTTAGTAAGGGTTTCAGCCCCGTGGCCGAACGAGAAGGTCAAACATTGAATGCCCCGCTCAAATCGCAGTCCAGCAATTACCAACCCGATCCACTCGGTTCGATCAGTTAGAATCAAGATATGGAAAAAAAATTATTTAGGGTTTGCTGAATAAACCTTAAAACCTTGTTGGGTAAGACTTTTAGACTTTTTTCCCCTCAAAAAGTGCCAGCACTTGGAGTGATCGGGGGAAAAATTCAGGTACTTTTTCCCTGAAAATTAGGTAGTTGACCACCTGAAAATCGGTACAACCCTACACCCCACACCCCACACCCTGCCCCCACGAAAAACTTTTTGCCGCAAACCTATTTATTTTCGGGAACCTTTGCTAACTTCTCCCGTCCTCAAGCCCTGAGTGAGGAGTTTATATCCTTAGAGGAAATCCCATGAGTCAATCGATTCCAGCATCTTGGTCACTCGAGGCCAAAAAGTCTCAAAACCCCGTGTCCCCTGACAAACTCTCCAACTATGATCTGATTGCACGCTGTCAGGAAGGGTGTCAGCCTGATCGGGCAGCTTTTGCGGAACTGCTGCGGCGCTATCAAGCTCATATTGATAAATTACTCTATCATTTGGCTCCCGATTGGCAAGATCGCGCTGATTTGGCTCAAGAGGTCTGGATTCGCGTCTATCGCAATATTAACCGTCTCCATGAACCCCTCAAGTTCCGCGGTTGGTTAAGTCGCATTGCTACTAATCTTTTTTACGACGAATTGCGGAAACGCAAGCGGGTTAATCACCCCATTTCCCTCGATGCTCCCCGACGCGTGGAAGATGGCGAAATCGATTGGGATATCGAGTCCGATTACCCCAGTCCCGATGAACATCTCACCACCCACGAATTCTACGATCAATTACAGGCGGCGATCGCTGATTTACCAGAAGCTTTTCGGACAACTATTATTCTCCGAGAAATTGAAGGCATGGCCTACGAAGAAATTGCCGAGATCACGGGAGTTTCTTTAGGAACTGTTAAATCTCGGATTGCTCGCGCTCGCGCTAAATTACAATCTGTTTTACAGCCCTATTTTACAGAAGGCTAAAGAATATTGTGGTGATTCGGCACTAACGGCCGAAGTGAGGAGTCGTTAAATTTAACTAGCTCCGTGCTGGTGAAAAGTGATTGCATACCGATCGCTTCTGGTCGAGGTCAACCATGAATAATTATCAACCCGAAGACGTTCAATGGATCAAGTCTTTGTTACGTCACGATGACAGCGATTGCAACTCCGCAACCGAGGATATTTTGTTCTTAGATGAGGATAACGAAGAAGCTGATCGTTTTGATTTAATTAGCGCCTATATTGATAACGAAGTAACGGTAGAGGAAAGGAAGCTAGTTCAGCATTGGTTAGACCATGATGCTGCCGCTAAAAAACTCTATCGGCAGCTCTTGGGATTACAAACTAATTTAAGGCAGATTCCCGCACCGGTTACTATTGCCAGCGACCGATTGGCAGAACAGGTGTTCAGAAAAGTCGATGGTCAGCGTCGTCGGCAATATTATGTTTATGGTGGCGCAATTTTCACCGCCATGGCGATCGCTGTTGGCTCCTACTTCGTCTCCGAACGCAATGATCCCCTCTCCCAAATGGCGAGCAGTCCGGGCAGTATTAGCCAAGAGGGAGACCATTTGATGATTGCTCTCAACCATCCAATTATGGAGATTCCCGCAGCGGAAAAGCCAAAAGAGAATGGCCAAAGGTAAGGATCTATGGGGATAAATGCCAGCATTCTCGTGCGATCGCCCAATCTTCCGCCGTAGCAATTACCATCACTCGCACTTTAGATGTCTCGGTGGCGATATCCTCATCCCGGGGACGAGCGGCATTTTTAGCTAAATCTAACTCTAAACCCAAAAAAGACCAGCCTTGACTGGCTTTTTCCCGTACTAAAGCTGAATTTTCGCCGATTCCTGCCGTAAATACCAACACATCCAACCCCTCCAGAGAAGCAATCATCGATCCGATTAAACCTTTCAGACGATGAATATACATCTCAAATGCTAATTTTGCCCTCTCGTTACCTTCGGCCATCGCCGTGGTAATTGCCCGCATATCCCCAGAAATACCCGAAATTCCCTTTAAACCGGATTCTTTATTGAGTAAACTATTTAAACTATCGGGATTATATTGATATTCTCGCTCTAGATAAATCAGAATCCCTGGATCGATCGAACCGCTGCGGGTTCCCATCATCAATCCCTCTAGGGGAGTAAATCCCATAGTAGTATCGACACTTTTACCCCCCTTGACTGCCGATAGGGAAGCACCATTGCCCAGATGACAAATCACCATTTTCAAGGATTCTAGGGGTTTTCCCAACAATTCGGCTGCCCGTTGCGAGCAGTACTGATGACTGGTGCCATGGAAACCATAGCGACGGATTCCCAGTTCACTCCATTGGTAGGGAATGGGATAAAGAGAAGACTCAGGAGGGATAGAACGATGAAAAGCGGTGTCAAACACTGCTACTTGAGGAACATCGCCCAAAACTTGCTCGATCGCCTCAATTCCTTCTAAATGAGCGGGATTATGGCTAGGAGCAAGGGGGATCAGCTTTTTAATCGTTTCTTTGACTGGGGGAGTGATCATGGTTGCCTGTGAATATTCCGTGCCACCATGGACAACTCGATGACCGACTATACTAATGTCGGCGAAATTGGCCAGTACCTTAGTTTCGCCAGTGACTAAGGTATCTAACATCCGAGCAATTGCCGCCGGACGGTCTTGACTAGAAAGATTAATTTCCTGTTTAATTCCCTTGGCTTTTACCGTTAAAACCCCGTAATCAGGGTTAACTGTCCAATCGATCCCCGCTGCCCAAATTGGTTGGGGAGGATGGGAGGGGAGAATATCTAAATCGTATAAACAACTTTTTTGACTGCTCGATCCCGCATTTAAGACCAGAATTTTCATAGAAAAGCTCAATTAGGAGGTGGCCTATGGCGATCATAATCAAACTCAGGTTAAGTCTAGATAAAATCGCTGACTTTTCGGGTTTTTCTTCAAGAAAATTTTATCCGGCTGTGATCACCCATCCCTGACTTGAAAGAGGGTGTAGGGTGTGGGGTGTGGGGTGTAGGGAAGGAAACCTCTTTCATCTCTGGTGGTGAAAATTTTTTCATCGAGACTGACTCGGGCAATATTACAAAACTTTATCAAAAAAAAAGTCAAAATAGAGCCTCTAGGGTTATAAAATACAAGAATGCCCCTTGTGAAATTGATCCAAGAAGCTACCTCTGATGCAAGTTAAGGCCTCTATAGTGGATTTAGAGCTAGTTCTCGTCCTTTTCACCAGTGGAATGTCAACATCGCACCACGAATCTCTAGAATGGAATTTTTGCGTATTCTAGATAACCGTGATTACTAGAGGATTTCTTAAGTATGTCAGAGGTTACTGCCGTTACAGATGCCACCTTTAAAGATGAAGTTTTAGATAGTGCCAACCTTGTCCTAGTGGATTTCTGGGCTCCTTGGTGCGGCCCCTGTCGAATGGTGGCTCCCGTTGTCGCAGAAATTGCCGAAATGTTCATAGGGAAAGTCAAGGTGGTGAAACTCAACACCGACGAAAACCCCAATATCGCTAGTCAGTATGGGATTCGCAGTATTCCTACTCTGATGATCTTCAAAGAAGGTCAAAAAGTTGATATGGTGGTCGGGGCTGTACCGAAAACCACTTTAGCTACCACCATAGATAAACACCTGAAACCGAATGATCCTCAAAAGGGGTCAGAAAGTTGATCTAGTGGTCGGGGCTGTACCGAAAACCACTTTAGCTAATACCCTAAATAAGCATTTGGGGGTTAACTAGGTTTTCTGGTAACGCATACCGGGTAACTGAGTCACTAAACCTATTAATTCTAATTCCAATAAGATCCCCGCCACTTCTGAGGTGGGGATTTGCATTTTTTGAACAATAATGTCAAACAACAGGGCATCTCTGTCAAATAACTGATACACTTGTGCTAGTCTAGGTTCTAGATTGACTGGAGGAGCAGGATTAACGGCCGGGGATGTCTCTAGAGGGAGTGAAGGGGAGAGATTAACCGGTGCAGATTGGTTCGTGGTGGGAATTGCCCCCAACATTTCTAATAATTTCTCCTCAGAAACGATAATTTCCGCTCCCTGATGAATCAGTTGTAAACAACCTCTAGCGGCAGCAATATCGGGAGAATTGGGTAAAGCATAGATATCGCCGCCAAATTCGTTAGCATAACTGGCCGTAATCAGGGAGCCAGACCTTTCGGGGGCCTCGATAACAATAGTCGCGCGACTTAAACCGGCGATAATGCGATTACGACTGGGAAAATGGGCTTTATTCGGTTGAGTTGCGGCGGGATGTTCACTAATGACTAAACCCTGCTTTTGGATGTCCGCGTGTAGCTGCCGATGACGACTAGGATAAACCACATCGACCCCCGTTCCCAAGACGGCAATCGTCCTTCCCCCTGCTTTTAAACAGCTTTGGTGTGCCTCGCCATCAATTCCTTCGGCCATACCAGAAACAATAGTAAATCCCTGTTGGGCCAAAAGGGTACTTAAGCGCCGCGCCCAGCGCCGGCCGTGATCCGTGGGGTTGCGAGTACCCACAATGGCGACGGTGGGGATATTTCCCTGATTTTCCTCTAAATTGACCTTTCCTTGATAGTAAAGTAAGGGGGGAGGACTGGGAATTTCCCGGAGAAAGCGGGGATATTCTGGGTCGCTAGGAGTCCAAAAAAGGGGGTTTTTCTGGATATGTTCGGAGAAAAGAGCTTCTGGGTCAATTTGCGATCGCCCCTCCCGTACCGCTACCATTGACTTTTTGCCGAATCCTGCCACTTCTGCGATCGCAGAATCGGAGGCATTCCAGGCCACAGCGACACTGCCAAAATGCTGATAGAGTCGCTTTAGGGAAATTGACCCAACTCCAGCAATACTTGACCATGCTAACCAATAAACGCGATCGTCTGTCAATTTGAAAAGCTCCTCAGACCAGGTAATATTTTCAGTCAGTTTTAACCGACTGCGGCCAGATGACCTTAATTTATTTTAATCTTGCCGGAATCTTTTCCATTAGTTGTTGAGGTATGGTTGAGCCTCGTCCATGTCTTTCACTTTTTTAACAGGTGAATAAGTTGTTCTTGATCTTCTGGGGGAAGTTGTTCGGTTGCCTCTAGTATTTCTGCAAAAGTGGCTTGAGTCATGGTTTTAGTTGGTTATAGTGGTCTTTGGAGCCAATTGTAGCAGTAAGGGTAGAATATCTTAGCATAGCGTAACGGATATAACAGACAAATTTATTGTAATTTAAAGCTAAAAACTGCGTTAAATAATGCCCCCGAAGAAATCAGTGATCGTATTTTTTTTAAGAACGTAGAATATCGGACAAAATATCTACAATTAAGGTTTGGGTTTTTAATGATAATGAGCCTAGTTCACGCTGAATCAGTGAAGAGCGAAGTGTTACTAAATGATCAAGTCTGATGGCTGACGATTTGCGAAGACCACTGATCATAAAATCTGGATTTTCTGGTCTTAGAATAATATCTGTATGAAGGGGATTTTCTGGAATACGACTGGTAATTAGGGCAAAGATAATGTGTTGATAGCCTCCAATTTGATTGGTTAGGCAATAAGCAGGACGAACCTTACTGGAAGATAAATCGTCGAAGGGAAATTGAATTAATACAATTTTACCCTTCATTAGTTACAGGTTGTCCATCGTTAAGAGTATAAATATCTTCTTCGGGATCTTGCAGAAAAGCAAAGCTAGGGTTATGGGAAACGGCATCTAGCCAGTTTTTTTCGTTCAGTTCATCCTCCGACATCAAAAGAATGACGCGCACAAACCGATCTTTTTCTTGGGGAATAGGATGATCAAGTTGAATTTGTCCTTGGGTATTGAGGATACCAGTGGTTTCAATCGCACGCATAGCAAAACCTAAAAGAAGTGATTCGATTCTAACATTAAAGTAACCATAAAAAGCGGTGACGGGCAACTACAGCGATCTCCATTCTCAGGCTCCCCCTATTAGACTTCATCTTTTTATTGGTTATTGGTGCGCTTCCATATAGGCTCGGAGCAACTGATAACAGTTAACAGTTAACAGTTAACTGCTAACTGTTAACTGATTAGGAGAGATCGCACACAACCCGAAACCCGTGTCCGTAGCCGAGAACATCCATGTCGCCGCGATACGCGGAACGGCAAAGTCCGGGATAGGAGTCACAAGCGCCGCCACGGAGTGATGATTTGATACCTAGATAATTACCCCATGGAATACTGCCATTTTTTTTAATATTGTCTGGTTTGGTTGCATAACTTGCGTGATATTTATCCGCACACCATTCCCAAACATTGCCGTGCATATCATAAATTCCCCAAAGATTAGGTCGCTTTTGCCCAACAGGATGAGTTACATTATCTGAATTATCAATAAACCAGGCATAATCTCCTAGTTGACTTTCATCATCGCCAAAACTAAATCGGGTTTCTGTGCCAGCGCGACAGGCATATTCCCATTCTGCTTCTGTAGGCAAACGGTAGTTTTTTCCGGTTAACTTGCTCAGTTGTTTACAAAAGACTTCAGCATCATCCTTACTAACAGATTTTACTGGGTTCTGGGAATTTCGTGAAAAACTTGAACTAGCTTTTTCCATCACCGCTTGATACTGTGCTTGGGTGACGGGATATTTGCCTATCTGAAATGCTGGCACAATTACTTCATGTATCGGTTTTTCATCTTCATACTCATTAGAACCCATGTTAAATTTACCGGCGGGTATATCCACCATTTCTAAGTGAAAGTCTGGAGGCAATGAGGTAATATTTTGGCTAATTTTTATATTTTGACTAATTTGTTTTCGTTTTTGTTTTCGTTGAATAGGCTCATTAGCTGACCGAATTACCCTAGGTGATACTTGTAATAATTTATCAACATTTACCTCTGCCAAGCTAAATTTAGAGTTAGCTGCCAATTTGTCATGACCGTAAGCCATTAAAGCTTTTAGCTTAATATGACTACCCCAATAGCGAAGCGACTCTTCATATTCTTTGGTTTTTTCTTCATCTAGTGCAAATTCTTCTAATTTTGCTAAAATTTTCTTATCATTTTCTAAATCTGACAATAACAATGGCCATTTTAAACTAATCGCAGTAAATTTACCTAACTGTTCAAAAGTTAGAGAAGGAACTAACAAATTATCATTCTCATCTCGCTCCTCAAAAAATAAACCAGTTTCATTAGCGATATAAACCTTGAGACGAAAGACATTGATAAAGTGTTTAATCCGTCGCGGATTGTAATCCAATGCGGGAGCCACCATCATAATGATATTCCGCACTGTTTGGGAATCTCTATTATCAGATTTGTTGACTTGAATCGCTTCTAATCGCTTAATTACAGATGCTCGTGCTTTCTCTTTTTCGGTTTGTTCAGATTCTATCGAAGGATTATCTAGAGACAAGTTTTTTAAATCACTTGTCTGATTACTTGTTGCAGAAGTGAGATGCTTTTGCGAATTATTTCTCTGGGGTAAAGCTAACTTAAACTTACCCCAGAATGACTGAAAAAATGTAAAATGAGGTTTAGCTGGCTGTAAATTGGGAGGAGTTGAAGTAGCAAGCTGAATCAAAAAACGCTCAAAATCTGACTGGGATGGTTGGGGAACTAAAAAGGGAAGCTGGACAAACTTTTCAATGAAAGTATAACCATAAGCTAACCCTTTATTAGCACTACGTCTCGCTAAAATATCAGGATCAATTTCTGTGGTTTCTGACGGTAAATACTTGAGAATGTTTTCGTATTTTACCGCTAAACTAGCGGCTACTTTTTCTCTGTCCATTCCTAAAATAAACACCACTGAAGGATCATCAGCAATCATCAAGTTAATCGCTTGCATCAAGTCCGCTGATTTTGGATGTTCACAACGATCTAAATCGTCAATAAATACATATACTCGATCATTGCCAATATAAGCATCAACAATTTTAGCAAAATCTTCATGAAATTCTTCTACAAATGCCGATTGTTTTTTATAATCTGGGGCTTCTATGTATTTAATTAGGTTGTTTTTAGGGTTTTGGAGTAACCTTTGAAAATTTCTCGATAAACTCTTAATACCAGCAAAAATTCCTGCTCCTGATAAAGTTAAACCTCCGGCGGTAAATAACAGTTTAAAAACTGAATTAATTTTACTCCAAAAAACATCTTGAGAGGTTGTTGCTCTGATTAATTCGTTAATTCCTTCAACTCCATAAATGATTAAAATAAAAGGAATGGCAATTGAGGCACAAATCACAAAAATTATTAATGGTAAAGCTTTAATTAATTCAAATAAGCCTTTTTCTAAGTTAAAACGCAATAATTGTAATTTAAAATGGCCTAGGATAATTCGAGGCAAATCTCGCCAATTTTTGGGCGTAGAAATCTGCTTAATAAAAGACAGCGCAAAAGCTGCCCATACCGACTCCGCTTTATCGTGTCGCCAAGCATTAAACCAAACCGTCCGACCTCCCTTTTTTCGTAAATATTCCTCTAACATTTTCATAAAAGAAGACTTGCCACTACCCCACTCTCCCTCAACCGATAAAGTTAGGGGTGGTTGTGTCTGCTCATGCAACAAAAATTCAGCGATCGCTATTACATAAGGCTCAAATCCGAGAGCATCATTATTAGTCGCTTGATCGCTGACGCTAGTATTGCGGATAGATTCAGGAGAATCGGACATGGTAGTTATTTTTAGGTGACAGAGAACGGAGAAGAAAATAAGACCTCTTGCATAAATCCGAAAACAAACGATAGAAACAATAATGGGAGGGACTTTCAGTTAATTATTTATTAGTAGTTGATAATCTTCAAAAATGTTGCTGTACAAGGATCGAATTAAGACTTTTGCAAGAGGTCTATTATGTGCCAAAATTCAATAAGCGAGAGCGCCTTTTTCCCTAACCAAAAAGGAAGGCTTTTAAACCTTCCTTACCATAGAATTGGTCATTTATTGCCGTTTGCGAGCCAATAAACCCAGAGAACCCACCGCTAATAAACCTAAAAGGGTGCCTGGTTCGGGGGTTGTCTGTGTCTGGGCAGGTTGAATGGTCCAGTTAGCAGCAACTATATTACCTGATACATTGGTCAAATCGACAGAGTAGTCGAAATTATTAGTATAGTAAACAGCATTGGACCCACTCACGAACCATGCGTTAGGTGTTTGTGTAGAATTGGTTGAGACGACATTGAGATTAGTAGCATCATACCAATCAGAAGGAACAGCCGTTAACTGTCCTGAGGCATTGGTGACAAAGCTTCCTGTGCTAACACTCAACCCATCACCCCCATTAGGATTAAAGGTGGTAACGTGGGCCACATTACCAAAGTTGAAGGTGACAGTCACAATGTCACTGGCGTTCCATGTTTGGTTGAACAGGGAAGTTCCCCCATTGTCAAGCTGATAGGTGATAACCGCAGTATCACCGACAATAACGTTATCGACATCAGCATAGAAAACAGTATCCGTATAGGTAGCGGTAAAAATGGCGGCATGGGCGGGAATGGCAGTGAAAACGGCACAAGTCACCCCAGGAAGGCAAAGGGCTTTTAGCAGTTGATTAGTCATTTTTGATTGATTGACAAGTTAATTTCATGGCTAAGAATGGGGAAAAACTGCTCGTTATACCCCATAAATCATTGCTTAACAGCAATAAGCAGCCTCATTCTACCCCCCCCCCGAATTTGTCAAGTATTCTCCGTTTTTTATTGATGAATCCGGAAAAAAGCCCATCAGGGAGAGACTGGAAGGGTTCGCCAAGGAAACATCTTAAATTAATCAGTAATGATTAAGATTGAGCTATTTTAGGGGTTAAAGTCGGTCCTTATTCCCCCCTTTATTAAGGGGCGTTAGGGGTGAGCAAAACGTCCTAATCTTAGCGCGTAGTGCTATAAAATAAGAGCATGAAAACTGACACGATTTTTTATCAACTCTTTCAATCATTCCCCTCTATCTTCTTTGAATTAATTCAACTCCCTATCAGCGAAGCCAATAACTACCGCTTTGACTCAGTG
>NZ_JAJTDH010000095.1:0-14255 GCF_021300285.1 Microcystis sp. 49638_E5
ATCACAGGAAAGACAAGAGAGCCATTCTAATTTTTATCTCAAGAAAACCTCCAATTTTTCTCATGACTTCAGAAACTAATTCCAACGAGATTAATCTATCGGCAACGGCACAGGATCAATCTAAAGTAAATTTAATTGGCAAAATCGAGACTAAAAATCTAATACTTTCCGAGGAACTTTTAAACCGATTGGAAACTCCATCGGGGGGTATTTTCAAGGGAGGAAATGCTCGAAAAAGTCTCGTCCATTGGCAGGGAAGGGAGGAGGAAATCACCCAAATTAAGCAGTGGTTTACTGATCCAAATGTTGCGATGATTGGCATCAAAGGAGTTGGAGGAATTGGAAAATCTACCCTAGCCAGTAAAATTTTTGAGGAGGAAATTCCCCTCGATCCTTCCCTAGGGGACGATGAAGATTTATTCCCAAAACGCTTTTGGTGGGAAGCGGGAAATCTGGGCGGATTTAGTGGTTTAGCTCGCCAATTCCTGACGGAATTTGGTTATCCCGTCCCCAAAGAAGAAATAGATTTACAGGAAGCTTTAATCAGACAATTGCAACGCCATCGCCACCTAATTATTATCGATAATCTAGAGAGTTTATTAGGGAAAGATGGTTCTTGGAATAATGAATTTTATCAGCAGTTTTTCACTGCTTGGATAGAAAAAGGTGACACGAGCAAAATTATAGTCACCACCAGAGAAAAGCCAAAAACTAGGGGTTTTAACCGTTGGATTGAGCTAAAAGGTTTGAAACCTCCTGAAGGGGCGCAATTGTTAGCGGAATCGCAAATAACAGGGGATCTAGAGAACTTTTCTCGACGGGTGGGTGGTCATCCATTACTCCTGCGATTGGTGGCGGATTTACTCCTAGCAGAATTTCCGCAAAACCCCAGTTTAGAAAGGTTAGCGGATTTAGGATTAGGAAATTTATCGCAACTTTTGAGCGATCCGCAGGTGGTGGGGAGTCATCGTCAAGAGACAGTGGGAATTGCTTTAGTTTTAGATGCTAGTTTTCAGCGACTTAGCCAAAGACAGCAGGAATTATTCACTAAAACCAGCATTTATCGCCGAGAATTTGATTCTCTTCACTAAAACCAGCATTTATCGCCGAGAATTTGATTCTCCAGCAGCCAAAGCGGTGATGGATAATTACCCCGAGATCGCACTGTCCGAGATCACGGCAGATTTGCGAGAATTGCAGCGACGATCATTATTAGAAGAAAAAGAGGAAAATCGCCAGCGAATTTTTAGTTTTCAGCCTTTAGTTTGGGAATATGCACAATACAAAGCCGGCGATCAAAGGGAATTACACCAAAAAGCGATCGCCTATTATCTTTCTATTGCTCAACCCGACTCCTGGGAAATCTTCAACGATGTGCAACCTTACCTAGAAATTTTCTATCATTGCTATCAGTTAACCGAGTACGACAATGCTTTTGATATTCTCCGTGCTATCGATGATTTTCTCACCCGACGGGGTTATTATCAAACCCGGGCCGATTATTACCTTGAATTAGTCACTGTTTACCAACAACAGGAGGAGCAAACCAACTGGAATTATGCCGCATCCCTCACCAGTTTAGGCAATGCTTACGATTCCCTAGGAGAATACCAAAAAGCGATCGAGTTTCATCAACAGTCCTTAGCAATCGATCGGGAAATCGGTGATCGGGGGGGTGAAGCGAAATCCTACAATAATTTAGGCACTGTTTACAATTCCCTTGGAGAATACCAAAAAGCGATCGAGTTTCATCAACAGTCCTTAGCAATCGATCGGGAAATCGGTGATCGGGGGGGTGAAGCGAAATCCTACAATAATTTAGGCAATGTTTACTATTCCCTAGGAGAATACCAAAAAGCGAGCGAATTTCATCAACAGTCCTTAGCAATCCTTCGGGAAATCGGTGATCGGGGGGGTGAAGCGGCATCCTACAATAATTTAGGCACTGTTTACAATTCCCTAGGAGAATACCAAAAAGCGATCGAGTTTCATCAACAGTCTTTAGCAATCACACGGGAAATCGGTGATCGGGGGGTTGAAGCGTATTCCTACATAGGTTTAGGCATTGTTTACTATTCCCTAGGAGAATACCAAAAAGCGATCGAGTTTCATCAACAGTCTTTAGCAATCACACGGGAAATCGGTGATCGGGGGGGTGAAGCGGCATCCTACGGTAATTTAGGCAATGTTTACTATTCCCTAGGAGAATACCAAAAAGCGAGCGAGTTTTATCAACAGTCCTTAGCAATCACACGGGAAATCGGTGATCGGGGGGGTGAAGCGAATTCCTACATGGGTTTAGGCAATGTTTACTATTCCCTAGGAGAATACCAAAAAGCGGTCGAGTTTCATCAACAGTCCTTAGCAATCAAACGGGAAATCGGTGATCGGGGGGGTGAAGCGAAATCCTACATGGGTTTAGGCAATGTTTACTATTCTTTAGGAGAATACCAAAAAGCGATCGAGTTTCATCAACAGTCCTTAGCAATCAAACGGGAAATCGGTGATCGGGGGGGTGAAGCGGAATCCTACAATAATTTAGGTGCTGTTTACTATTCCCTAGGAGAATACCAAAAAGCGATCGAGTTTTATCAACAGTCTTTAGCAATCACACGCGAAATCGGTGATCGGGGGAGTGAAGCGAAAGCTTGGTTTAATCTGGGACTTACCTACTATAAACTCAAACGTATATCGGAAGCGAAAGAAGCATATCTTCAGTCGCGGGAATTATTTCAAGCATTGGGGTTAGCAGGATATGTTCAAAAGTGCGATGATGAAATTCGGCAATTAGAAACCCGAAAATATCCCTTAATCGTTGCTTTCTTTCTGGGGGTGGTTAAGTTTCCTTTAGTTTTAATTGGGGTGATAATAGTGGCATTGTGGCGATTGTTAAAAAGATGGTTGAGGAAAGCATAATTATCGAACCATAAATTCCTGTCACCCTAACCCTTTACGGAATATTTATTCCAGAATTTGATGAGTTGTTTTTGTATTTAACTACCTCCACAGTCACCAGTGACTTTATTGTTGATATATTAGAGGATTTCTGGGAGTCTAAAAAATCTCGTTTTGAGAAAATTAAAACTTTGATAATTAATCAAGATAATAGACCAGAAAATAATTCCAGACGAACTCAGTTTATGAAACGTATAGTTGAGTTTTGCCAAAAAATGCAAGTTATAGCCGTGCAAAGTCGTCATCGATGAGACAAAACCCGATAATTCGATCGTTAAGCTAAACCCCATTCACAGAGAAAACCGTAGTTTTGCTCTTTCGTCCACGATCCTTGCATAAACTCAGTTATAGATTAAGTAGGTAGGTATTGAAAACTTTCAGATCCCCCCGCCTATCGGCACCCCCCTTATCAAGGGTAGATCCCCCCGCCTATCGGCACCCCCCTTATCAAGGGTAGATCCCCCCGCCTATCGGCACCCCCCTTATCAAGGGGTTTAATTATAACCAGCTACTTACAATACTTTTTAAACAGGATTTAGTATCGTATCTTGATTCAGCAGGGACGAAAATCTTTTCAGGACTCGTAGCGTCGATAAAGCCGCTGCACCTTGTCATAAAAACGCTTGCGGACTTTTTCTGGGGAGATCAACAAGCAATCTTCCCCGTAGGGGAGAATCTCGCGGAAAAACCAGAAGCTACTCGTTACCTGTCGGGTAATCTGCCGGACAAGGGGATTGGTCGAGATCAATTCGTTGGCGATATCGATAGCGGTTTTAGTCTGGTACGATCGAGCTAATCCATCGAATAGCTGAAACTCGGCCGAGACACTATCAAGCTGATGGCGCCACTTGCCTCTAGGGATTGGGGTAATTAAGGAATCGTTGGGGATTCGATCGAGCCGTAAACTCCAATTATGGTTTAGTTCTGATATATCTTGATTTCCCTCGGTTTCCTCGCACCAACAATCGAGATATAAGCGATCCCCGTGACGATTGATAGCGGCATGGTAAAGATGGAATTCCCAGATTCGATCGCCGGCATCCTGATAGGATAACTGAAAGGGTTGTTGTCGGAGAATGCAGCGATCGAGTTCCAGTCGCCATGGTGGGGGAGAATTATCGAGGCGGCCTTCTAGCTCTTTCCGTAAGGGTCCCGACAGTTCGCTCCGTTCTAATAGTAGTTTAGTTAGTTCTAGGGCGATGGGGATTTGTCCGGCATCAATAAGAGAATCGATCGCCTGTTGGAGCATCTGCAAGCGATCGGGCTTCCAGTCGTGATTAGGAGCGATTTTAAGCTTATTATGGGCAATTTCTTTGATTAGCTTCGATATATTCGGTTTATCTCCCCAAAATAGCCCGAATTCACTGGCAAGGATTTCTAGGGCCTGTTTTTCTTTTTCACTGACCGATAAAGTGATTGATTGTCCTATCCGGCTCATAGTTTATAAATATACGGACACTTTTTCTGTTAAGGTACTTGTCCATCCCTATTATCGTGGTTAGTATGGAAGATAGCAAGGAATTACGGACAGAAATTCATGGTAAATTATCAAGTAACGCTCAAGCCGGTCTATTCCTGTCCCGCAGACGAGATACCGGACGGGATCAAGGTTCCGCAAGGATGGCGGTTATCGTGGCATCAGGTGGAGACGTGGAAAGCACTAAATGATCCCAATGTCGAGGTAATCATCAATTCGGCCATGACGGGGGACGGGAAAAGTCTGGCGGCCTACCTGCGAACTTTGCAAGGATATTTCCCGATTATGGGACTCTACCCAACCAATGAACTGGCGCGGGATCAGCGGGGTCAGATCGAGGCATATATTCAACGATTTCAACCAACGGATCAACCCCGGGTCAATCTTTTGACCGGGCCCGAGTTGGAATTGTACGCCGAACGGGATGGGAAAACGAAAGCGATCGCTCTAGAGACTCGATCGAAACAGTCGGAAATTCTCTTAACTAACCCCGATATTTTCCATTATCTGCATCGGGGGGCCTATTTAACCCCCTACGATAACCCCGATCAGCTATGGAACCGGATCGATAAACATTTCGATCTCTTCCTATTCGATGAATTTCACGTTTTCGGCACGCCACAGGTCGCCAGTATTATCAATACCATGCTTCTAATCCGACGGGCCAATCGTGGGAAACGATACCTGTTTTTGTCCGCAACTCCCGACGAGGGTTTACTAAAACGATTGGATAAAGCGGGGTTTCGCTATCGATCGATCGACCCGGTAAGAGAAGGAAAATACCAGTTTCCCGATACCCCAGAAGAGGCCAATTCCCTCGCTCAACAGGGATGGCGACAAGTAACCTCGGAAATCGAGCTATCTTTTATTCCTTTACCGTCGAGTTTTCAAACTTCGGAAAATTGGTTGAAAGAAAATAAAGAGCGAATTTTAGACTATTTTAAGCGATACCCCGGCAGCAAGGGCGCGATTATTCTCAATTCGATCGCTTCGGTTAAACGTCTGCTGCCGATTTTCCGAGAATTATTGGCGACTATCGGTTTAACGGTGGGGGAAAATACGGGTCTTTCGGGAACGCGGGAGAAGTCGGCATCGTTAAATCGTGATCTGGTGATCGGAACGAGTACCATCGATGTGGGGGTGGACTTCAAGATTAATTTCCTCATTTTTGAGTCGTCGGATGCGGGAAATTTTATTCAACGTTTCGGCCGTTTAGGCCGTCACAGCGGCTACGATCGAAAGGGAACGGCGGTAAAATTTGCTAACTTCACAGCGATCGCTCTGGTTCCGAAATTTTTCCTAGAACGGTTATTCGAGAAGAAAGACGCACCGTTACAAGTCGGGGAACGGTATGACCGAATTCAGCTACAGGAGGCCATCAAGAGTAACTACCGTCATATCAATAATTTCGAGGGTTATTACCAACGTTGGGGAGCGGTACAATCATTTCAACTCTGGTGGAATTTAGGGAGTCCGAAGATCAAATCCCAATACGGGGAAAGTCGCCAGAAGTTTCAACAGGAATGCGAGGAGGTTTTCGATACCAGTTTAAAACGGGTCGCCGGTCGGGTGAAAGGATGGGCCGACGAATGGAAGGAGTTATCGGGGAAAAACGGTAATCCGATTTTCGAGGATGCGTCTAGTTTTCGCGGGTCGAGTCCGTTACTATGCGGGTTATACGATTCGACGGAACCGGAGGAATGCGATCGCTTTAAAACCTACGATTTACCCAGTATTCTCGGTAATCTAGAGGTGGAGGTGTGGAGAAAAGGCGAGTTTAAGCGCCAGATCGAGGCCACGAAAACACCGATCGCACGCAGACGTTTCGATTATTGTCTCGCGTTTCTGAATTTAAAGGGATATCGAGAGGAACGGTTAAACTGGCGCTTTACCTACGACGGCGATTTAGGCGAGATCGCCTCCGCGTGGAAAGTGCAGGTTTTGACGGGAATCGGTGTTTGGCAACCGGATAATCCTTGGCTCGATCGAATTAGTCGGGAGTTACGGGATCAGGCTCTGGTTAGCTTCGTTCTTGCCTATCCCGTTGCCGCAGTTCGCCAACGCTTACAATTACCGATGCACTTTGGTATTTATCCGATTAGTGACGAGAGTAGTATTCATTCTCCCCTGTCACCCTATTCTATCGCGATCGGTCAATCGGCTTTGTTGTTGGATACTCTCGCTCATCGGTTCAAAGGTAAAGGGGGTGAGGTGTGGATCTGTTGATGCCGTTTGAGGCTACCAAGAGATGAGGGAGTCAAAGTGTACGGACACTTTTTCTGGGATTTAGTTGCTCTTTGCTTCCTCCGCGTTTGATAATAGACATAGACAGACGCTAGGGACATCGATCGATATATCCATCGGATTCTTGCCATTTTTTTTGATAGGGGCTAAATATGAATAGGCTAGTAGAAAAAATTACGGCTATTGTCGAAAAACTACCGAATTTAAAACTATTAATTCTCTTCGGTTCTAGAGCGCGTGGAGAGCATAAACCTGATAGCGATTGGGATTTCGCTGTTTTATACGAGGAAAGAATTGATCAAAAGGATATTTCGAGTCTGTTGAAAATTTATACACTACTCGAACAAGCTTTAGAGATTCCCGAGGACAAAATTGATGTGATTGATTTAAAAGAATGTTCGCCGATCCTCGCTCATTATGTCGCGCGAGATGGTCAACTTCTATACGAACGGGAAACGGGACTATTCGAGGGATTTAAAGAAAAATTTCTCATGAATCCTGAAGAATCGAAAGCGTTATACCGTCAATTACGGAATAATCTGGAGATTTCTCTACGAGAAAAAGGAGTGTAAATGCCATTCAACCTCTGATTGCGATAGACGAATTAAACCTCATGAATCAATACCTCGCCGAACTTAGCGAGTACGGTTCGATCACCTTAGAGGATTATCGTACATTAAGAGAACGTCAATTAGCCATAGAAAGGTTAATTCAGCTTATCGTTCAAACTGGCATCGATATCAATTACCAGATTTTAAAATGTTTAGATATCGAGTCTCCGAATAATGCTCGCGACGCATTATTTCAGATCGTAGAACTGGGAATCTTAGAAGAACACCTAGCCGTTCAACTGGCCGAGTCTATTAAATTAAGAAACTTACTCGTACACCTATACAAGAAAATTGATCCCGATATCGTTCATTCCTCGATCGCTAATATTTTACGAGATTATCCCCGCTACCAACGCTCGATCGTTCAATATCTAGATTCCTTGGAGGCAGAAAATGGTTAGAAATACGAAAGAATTAAAAATTATCAATACAGTCAATAGAATAAACACGACTGTGGAAAAAATACCGAATTTAAAACTATTAATTCTCTTCGGTTCTAGAGCGCGTGGAGAGCATAGACCTGATAGCGATTGGGATTTGGCAATTTCACACGATGAAACAAACAGACAAACACATATTAAGGAAATCAGTAATGATTACTTAACTTCTCTCTCTATCTTGAGTGAATTGTTTGAGATAAACCGTGATTTGATCGATCTAATTGAACTCGATCGCTGTTCTCCATTAATGAAGTATCAAGTCGCACGAGATGGAAAACTTATCTATGAAAAAAATACGGGAGACTTTTTAAAATTTCGTGTACGCGCTTGGAAAGAGTACGCCGATACCGCTAAATTCCGAAAGATTCAAAAAGACAGTATCGATCTTTGGCTCAAACAATGGGGAGTTTAAACGATGGAAAGGGAGATAGTCACCGTTAGAATTCGTTTGATGATCAAATATCTTAATCGATTACGGGGGGGCGAAATCATCAGGAATGGGAAATCGTTTAGTGCATCAATACGAGGCGATCGATAATGAACTTGTTTTTAAGGCGATTCCGATCGCTTTATCTCAATTTCCGCTTTATCTCAAACAAATTACCGACTATTTAGACTCTCTAGAGGTGAAAGATGCCTAAAAAACAAAAAAAATTAGAGGAAACGGGACAGTTAAATCTATTCGATAACACTACAGAAATTGAAGATAAAGATCTGGATTTTGAGTTCGAGGATATTGATTTAGAATCTCTTGTTTCCGAAGATTTAGGAATTAGCGAATCGGTAAGCGATCGCCGAGTCGAAACCGTTCGCCAACTGCTAACCCTAAAACTCCTACGGGAGGCGATTCGAGCCGAAAACCCCGACGATCGAGTTATGGCAGATTTTGCCGAAATGGTATTACCCAATTTACTCCGATTAGCGATCGGGGTAACGGCAAAAGGGGGAAATTTCTTCGAGGAAATCGATCGCCGTCGGGAATTAGAGGGAAAAAGCAAAGTTCGACGGGATAATGCAGGAGATCAATCTCTCAATACTCATTTACTTAATGGATTATTTCCCGCCAATCTCATCGAAAAACGACTAGAAAAACTCAATACTACCGTTCGACGGGTAGTAAAGGAATGCGAGCGCAGGTTGGCGATCGCGGGGTTTATTCTCCACGATTTCGAGAAATTCCGCTACTCGCTTTTTCCCGCGATGCCGGCGAAATATATCGAGATTAACGAGGACTTCGATCGAGATATCCGCAAACTATCACGAGAGGAACATCGAGAGATTTTTCAAGTATTGGTTCCCGAATTAGGATTAGATCGCTTTTTATTTTCCGATCAACCAAAAAAATGGACTGAATATCTTGATGATTTGATATACATCGCTAAAAATGCCCAGCGTCGGAATGATACCGATCGAAATACCTCGGAAGATGGGTTAAATACTCGCTTAAACAATAGCGCCCTCGAAAGTTTAACCGATCTTGCCTGTCTAGCCGATCGCTTGGCTTCCATTATTAAACACCCCCACGATGCGGAAAAAGCTCCGTTACAAGACCTTTTATACAGCCTCAGCGATGGGGAACTAAAATTCACTTACCACAGCATCGCCGAAAACCGCGGGGTACTAACGAACGTACTTAATAACGCGGTGATGGAAGCACATCAAGAACTAGACTATCAGCCTTTACTTTACCTGCCTACGGGAGTTGTCTATATCGCCCCCAAAAACGCGCCAGAAGTGTCCCTAGAAACCTTACCGAATCGAGTGGTGGACACTATTAAATCCCTCTGTAGCGGTGAATTACAGCGTAAACAAACGGGATTCGGCCGAGATGGCAAGGGGATGAAATACGCAGATTACTACAGCCAATTTTTCGACGATGCTGGGTTAATGCGCGCTGCCCTCAACGCCACCCTTCGCATCCTCGGTGATAATAAAGCGTCCGTGGCCGGAAGTCGCGGCGAAAACCTGATTAAATTTCAACAACAGGGCGTTTTACCGACGGATTACGATTTTCATTGTGAAGATGATATCCGCATCGATCGCCTAGCGGAATTCGGGGACGTGGTGACGCGGAAAATCTGGGGCGATCGCCTGGAAAAAATCGAACAGGCGCGAAAATTGCAGAAAAACTTACCCGCACCGCCGGATTTAGATTTAATTAGCGAGATCGCGCATTATTGGAATCTAGAAAATTATCTGCCACAAATTCGAGCGATCAAGCGTATTAATGAATCGTTAAAAGAACTCAAACTGAAAGGCAATACGGGAGGGGTTCCCTACGAATGGTATTATCTAGCGGCGCAATACCTGAAACAGCATCCCGGAATCGAGGATATTAGACCGGTTGCAGAAGATTTAATCGCTTTTCTCGCCGCAAAAATCGCCGCCATAGTTGCGGGATATAACTTACCCGATGGTTGGGAGGATTTGCGAGAGTGGGTTAATCAAGTGGTGCAGTTACCCGGTCGGGAATTGGCCCACTCGATCGAAACCTTCCAGAAAGAATTAAACCACTACAACGCCGCTAAAAAACAAGGTCGCGGCCGTCAACTTCTCTGTTCGATCTCCCATTCTCCCTATAGTGTCAGCGAACAGATGGAATCGGCGGTTCTTTTTACTCCCCAAGTCTATACTAATAAACAAATGCTGGCAGGCTCGAACGCCAAACGAAACATTTCCAGTATCGCGGGAACGGAAATGATGTTGCGTCAGATTCTTATGAATCAAACCCAAGCGGTAGGAAAACGTTTCGAGGACGGCAAATATCGCTATCTGTACTTTTACCCGACCTATTATTTTACTCCCGAAACCAATAGTTTTTTACAAAAAGCCTACGCTAACATCGCTCAAACTCGTTTTGATAGCTCGATAAAGTTGCACTTTGTTGATAAGAATCTGGTCGCTAACTTCGATCGAACCCGTTATCAGAGTGTTGATAGTTTCCTGATCGATGAAAAATTAAGGCAGAAAAAGGAAACAATTAACGAGGAGGAAGATGGCAAAAAAGACCGCACTTTTAAACTATCCTATCCCGAAGATAAACCCTTAACCTTTTATTTTATGGCCCTACCTCCCGGCCGCGATCCCACCGATACGGAATCCTGGGTTATGCCGGCATGGTTAGGATTAGCTTTCCCGATGATTTTAGATGTCAAAACGGTGGTTTCTGAGTCTCCTATTCCTCCCTATCGCGACGGTGCGGAATTTGAAGAGACGGTATTTCTGGACAGTGCGCCCCAAGCGATCCGGTCCTTAACCCGATGCGATCGATTCCGTCTCGATCGAGTCTTGAACCCATGGCAAGATAATGACGGAAAAAAATATTCCGCCCCTCTAAATACCCTAACCGCAGCCTATTCTATTCATTTAGACGTGAACTCGAAGCAGGGTAAGACGGGTTATGATCCCAATTGGGGCAAATTAACGGAACTCGCTATCAATTTAGAAACCAGTCCTCTCTATGTTTTTCATTACCTTAAACAGTGGAAACGGGGCAAAGATGCCGATATACCTAGCGCTAATCGAATCGCTCTGTATCTCTACGATTTTTATCCTTGTTTCGATCCCTATGTACAAGCCAACCGAACCAATTTAACTATCGATATGACAGCAGAATCGCCCTTAAATCACCCGAAAAAGTTAACCGAATTGTATCGTCAATTCTATCGAGCTAATAAACAATATAATCCGAAAGCGAACGCAGTTTTAAAACCGATCAATGTGGCCGCCGATACGATTCTCAAAGGAGGAATGTATCAGGGAGAAGCCCTAGTTTCTGTAGTAGCGGCGGAAGTGGCCAGCTTAATGAATCGGGTTCATGCTTCTACCGCAGAAGGTCGCTGGATTTTATCCGATCGAGAACAGGAAAGACAGAAAATATTGTCTTTTGCTCGTTATTTTGTGATCGATGTGTTCGAGGTTTCTTTTAAGGGCGATCGAGCGCGTCTAGCTGGCAGACAATTAAACCTCATTCGCGATACCTGCGAATTTCTTTACCGTCTCGAACAGGACAGAGAAAATCAAGAGTTAAAAGCCCAGGGTCAACCTGTGGATGAAGATTCTGAAAACAATAATTAATTCAAGGAGTACCTACCATGTCTTTACTGAAAACCCTCGATTCTAAATTCTTTCATAGCGATATTCCCTACAAACCGATGGGAAAATACGTTCACTTTTTGACGATTCGAGTTACAGAATCTTATCCTTTATTTCAAACAGATGGAGAGCTAAATAAAGCTCGTGTTCGTGCGGGAATTGATAGCAAAAAAACGATTAGTCGTTTATCGATGTTTAAACGGAAGCAATCAACTCCAGAACGCCTAGTAGGTCGAGAATTACTCAGAAACTACGGATTAATTACCGCCGAAGAATGTGAGTACAATGTAAAATTTGCCATGAATAACCCCGACTGTATTATTTATGGTTTTGCTATCAGTGATTCGGGTTCAGAAAAATCGAAAGTAGTAGTAGATACGGCTTTTTCGATCACACCCTTTGATGAATCCCATGAAAGTTTTACTTTAAACGCTCCCTACGAGAATGGTACTATGGCATCTAAGGGAGAAAATAACACAAAAGTAGGGGAAGTGACTAGCAGGATTAACCAGCAAGATCACATCCGTCCGCAGGTGTTTTTCCCTAGTATTGTCACTTTAAAAGATCCGACAGAAGCGGGTTTTCTCTATGTTTTTAATAACATCCTGCGTACCCGTCACTACGGCGCACAAACCACCCGGACGGGACGGGTAAGAAATGAGCTTATCGGTGTTATTTTTGCCGATGGGGAAATTGTTAGTAATTTGCGCTGGACACAGGCAATATATGATCGCCTTCCCGATGAGGTATTACAATCGATCGATCCCTTAGACGAGGATTTAGTTATGGAAAAAGCCACCGAAGCAATACAAGCATTAATGGCGGAAGAATTTATCGTTCATACCGATTTTATCGGGGAAAATTTTCAACCTTTATTAACTGAGGTGAAAACTCTCACGGGTACGGAAGCAGGAATTTTATCGCTCTTAAACCAAGCGGATAAAGAAGCGAAAGACTACGCTAAGAAACATATCGCCGAGAAAAAGCCAGCCGCTAAAAAACCGTAAATTTCAGTAGGGTGAGTAATTTCTCACCCTAGATCCTCGCAATTTTTAAAGAGTTATGGTACATATTTATTCCTGTCAATTAGAACTGCACGATAGTCTTTATTACGCAACCCGTGAAATCGGCAGACTCTACGAAAGCGAACCCGTAATTCATAATTACGCGCTCTGTTATGCTTTGGGATTGGTAAATAGCGATAGTTATCGTTACTTCTGTTCCGAACAGATTCCCCAGTACCAAGAACATTTAAATCCTCTTAACGAAGAGAAAATTTATGTCACTCCCGCACGGGCGATCGCTCATACGGCGGTTCTCAATACTTGGAAATATGCCAATAATAACTATCATGTGGAGATGGAAAAAACCCAGAAAAATATTCCCAGTTTTGGCAGAGCCAAAGAAATCGCTCCCGAAAGTGTTTTTGAATGTTTTATCATTTCCCATCACCCCCTACAACTTCCTAAATGGATTCGTTTAGGAAAATGGATGAGTAAAGCGGAAGTAAAACTGACAGAACTTTCCCTATCAAAACAAAAAGAGGATTTATTTATTTATCCCTATCCTTTAAATCCTCTCGATGTTATGTTTACCCATCAGGTGATTGGCTACGATGTGATTAATATGCCTCCCGTTAGTTTGATTCGTAATGTGAGAATGCGCGGGGAATATTACCAAATAAGCGATCGTCCCGATCTGAAAATTCCCGCTCGATTGTCCTATCACTTCGGTTGAAAATTGACCATGACTCTTATCTCCTCTAAACCCCTCACTTTACCAGAATTTTTCTCGCTAACCGATCCCGATGGCGATATTACCTATGAATTAGTCGATGGAGAAGCTATCCCAAAAATGTCCCCGAAATTCTTTCATTCTCGTTTAACTCTGGCTTTATCTTCTATACTCGATCGCTGGAATCAAGGACGGGGAGAAGTGGGAATCGAATGGGCAATTATTCTAAGCAAAAACGATCGAGATTGGTGTCCGGTTCCCGATCTTCTCTACATTTCCCTAGTTCTCCTCCCCGATTTAACCCTAACCCCCGGACAAATTTTTGCCAAGGCCCGATTAAGTTAATGCCCTACAGTCTCGTTATAAGCGATCGTCCTGATCTCAAAATTCCTGCTCGATTGTCCTATCGCTTCGGTTGAAAATTGACCATGACTCTTATATCTTCTAAATCCCTCACTTTACCAGAATTTCTCTCGCTAACCGCTCCCGATGGCGATATTACCTATGAATTAGTCAATGGAGAAGCGATCGCAAAAATGTCACCGAAATTCTTTCATTCTCGTTTAACTGGTGCTTTATTTCTCGTACTCGATCGCTGGAATCAAGGACGGGGAGAAGTGGGAATCGAATGGGCAATTATTCTAAGCAAAAACGATCGAGATTGGTGTCCGGTTCCCGATCTTCTCTACATTTCCCTAG
>NZ_JAJTDH010000096.1:0-19822 GCF_021300285.1 Microcystis sp. 49638_E5
GTGGTTAGCTTGTGTAAATGGTCTTTTCTGTTATCAGTAATTTGAGCGTGAATCTTGGCTACTTTGATTTTTGCCTTTTCTCGATTCTTTGAGCCTTTCTGTTTTCTAGAAAGACTTTTTTGTGCCTTTCGCAGTCTCCGATAATGTTTCTTAAAATGCTTGGGATTAGATACTTTATCGCCGTCACTGGTAATTACTAGGCTACTAATTCCTAAGTCAATTCCGATGGCTTTATCTGTTACTGATAAAGGCTTAATCGTTGGGTCATCAAATCTAATTGAAATATGCCAGCGTCCTGATGGATGTAATCTGACTGTTACTGTACTTGGTTCACAGCTTTCTGGGATTTGTCTTGACCATCGAATAGGTAAAGGTTCTGTGCATTTGGCTAAATAGACTTGTCTGTCTTTAAATTTAAAAGCAGACTTGGTAAATTCGGCACTTGCTCCCTGATGTTTTTTCTTAAAGTTAGGATACTTAGTACGACCAGCAAAGAAATTAGTAAAAGCTGTTTGTAAATGCCTTAACCCTTGTTGTAAGGGTACACAGCTTACTTCGTTGAGAAAGTTTAATTCTTCTTGTTTTTTCCACTCGGTTAGCATTGAAGAAGTTTCAGTATATCCTACTCTTTCTTGCTTTTCGTACCATGCTTGTGTTCTGAGATGGAGAGCTTTATTGTAAACTAATCTTACACAGCCCAATGTGCGCCGCAATAGCGACTCTTGTTCGGGTGTGGGGTAAAATCGGTAAGAATAGTAAATGTGCTAATATTTGACGGTAAAGCCGTCGTAGAACGACGGGGTTTCAGACCCAAATTTTCGATGAAATGGCGAGTGATACTTGAACCCGATCCCGATACAAACGAATGGGCAATTTGGTGTCCGGAACTGCCCGGATGCACATCTGCCGGTATTACACAAGAGGAAGCTCTCAATAATATACGCGAAGCGATCGAGCTTTATTTACAACCTGATGCTATCGACCTTCTACCAGGAGCAGTAATCCGTGAGGTTATGGTGGGATGACTCGACTCAGGAGAATGAATGCTGACGAGGTTGAGCGCATATTACGCAAGTATAACTTTGAACTGATCTCTCAGAAGGGTAGTCATAGAAAATGGCGTGGTAGGGATCAAGATACTCAAGTTATCGTACCTTACCATCAAGGGAGAGATTTACCTACTGGAACATTGCGTAACATCATGATTACAGCCATGATCCCAGAAGGAGAGTGGAAATCTCCATAAACTTCATCTAAAGTCCATCTGTCTAACCAATCACTGCACCCGACCGAGAGTTAGACTGATAATATCATTCAAGGTTGGGCTTCGGCCGTGAGCTTTTGCCGAACGGTTGAAGCATGAAACCCAACGCCCGATCATGTTAGGCTACTGCTAACCCATCCTACAAATAATTGTGTCTCCCTACTTAGGGGCTGCTGAAAAAGTTTTTCGTGGGGGCAGGGTGTGGGGTGTGGGGTGTGGGGTGTGGGGTTTTACCCATTTTCAGGTGGTCAATTACCTAATTTTCAGGGAAAAAATCAAAGTCTAAAAGCCTTATCCAACAAGGTTTTTAGATTTATTCAGCAAACCCTACTTATAACAAATCACTCCAGTATCAATTATGAATTATGAGTTAGGAAGTGGGAAGAAAAAAGCTGCCTCCTTTCTCCTGTCTCCTGACTCCTGACCTACCCTTTCAGCAATAAATCGCTAATTTCCGACTGACAATGACCAATTAAACGATTAAGGGCTTTTTTTCCTTGTTTACCTTGATAATCTGAGCGATCGCTTTCAGTAATTCCATAGGGACGACCGATCGCCACCTTGACACGATGATAAAAGACAACGGGATGCCAACCATCTTGATCGAATAAAGGTTCCGTGGTATCTAACCAGCGCAGCAAACGCACGGGAAAAGGACTAATAACAGTTTCCGACTCGGAGAGAATAGCCACAGGTAAGACAAATAAATTCTCCACGGGACAACGCAGGGCTAAATGGGCAAATCCGCTTTGAAAAGGGCTAATTTGACGAGGAGCAGTCAAATTTAACATCGGCGATCCACCTTCTGGAAATAAACCGATCCATCGTCCGGACTGTAAAAAATCCGTTGCTTGCCGAAAAAAAGTCCGGTGGCGTTTTTCGGGGGTATCAAAGGGAAAACAGCCCAATTCTCCGATTAATTCCCGCAAAAGCGGGGTTTTTCCCATGTAGTGATGACAGGCGATCGGGAGAGTTTTGCCCAAAGCTTGAATTAAGATCGGCGCGTCCAAAAAGCTACGATGGTTACTTACCACGATCGCCACTCCTTGGCCGGGTAGATTTTCTTGACCGACGGTAAACAGACTCGTGCGCGTGGTATCAAGAATTAAACGAGAGGTGGATAGGGGGGTAAGCAGCTTCATGGAAAAAAAAAATCGGCCTTAAGATTGTTTTTATTGACTTAGATCACAACTAAAGGATAAAACAGAATTAGAGGATCATAAAATATAGGGATTATGTCCCAATCATCTACGGATCAGCCTCGGGGCAGCCTCGTCTATTTAAAAAAATAAATTTCATGAATGATTTAAATGAGCGAAATACATTTGCTTTAACAACACCTCTTTATTATGTCAACGATATCCCTCACATCGGCAGTGCTTACACGACGATCGTAGCGGATGTTATGGCGCGATGGCAGCGGTTACAGGGCAATTCTGTCCTCCTGATTACAGGAACCGACGAACACGGACAGAAAATCGAACGAACCGCGGCAGCCAAAGGACTCAATCCCCAGGAACACTGCGATCGCATCGCCACCAGTTTTGCCAATCTCTGGGCAAAGCTACACATCCAGTATGATCGCTTTAGTCGCACCACCGCCCCCCGTCATCAGGCAATTGTTAACGAATTTTTTGAAAGAGTCTGGGAAAAGGGCGATATCTATCTCGATCGCCAACAGGGTTGGTATTGCGTCGCCTGTGAAGAATTTAAGGAAAAAAGAGAACTGTTAGATAATGGCTGTTGTCCCATTCATACTAATCTGGCCGCCGAATGGCGCGACGAGGAAAACTATTTTTTCCGTCTCTCTAAATATCAGACGCAACTAGAACAACTTTACCAAGAACAACCGGATTTTATTCAACCGGAAAGCCGACGTAATGAGGTTCTCAACTTCGTCAACCAGGGACTACAGGACTTCTCCATCTCTAGGGTTAATGTGGCTTGGGGGTTTCCCATTCCCCACGATGGTAAGCATACCATCTACGTTTGGTTTGATGCCCTTCTTGGCTATGTTACCGCCCTTCTCGACCCCGAAGACGAACCCACCCTAGAAAATGCCTTGGCCAAATGGTGGCCGATCGATCTGCATCTGATCGGTAAAGATATATTAAGATTCCATGCCATTTATTGGCCGGCTATGCTAATGTCGGCGGGTTTACCCTTGCCCAAAAGAGTGTTCGGCCATGGCTTTTTGACCAAAGACGGGCGGAAAATGGGCAAAAGTCTCGGTAATACCCTCGATCCCTTCGATTTGGTTGATCGCTATGGGGCCGATGCCGTCCGTTACTATTTCGTTAAAGAGATTGAATTAGGACAGGATGGCGATTTTCAGGAAACCAGATTTGTTAATATTCTTAACGCGGATTTAGCCAACGATTTAGGCAACCTCCTCAATCGCACCCTAGGCATGGTTAAAAAATACTGCCAAAATAACCCCCCCCAGTTGACCGGTGTAGATATCCCCAACGATAATCACCTTAAGAATATGGGGATCAATCTAGGGGGCATTGTTGAACAGAAGTACGATGCGCTACAATTTGATCAAGCCTGTGAGGAAATATTGGCGTTAATTCGTGCTAGTAATAAGTTTATCGATGAGAGTGCGCCCTGGAGTTTATTTAAACAGAAACAACAAGCAGCAGTAGAACAGGTTCTCTACGCAGTTTTGGAATCAGTAAGACTCTCTGCCTACCTACTCTCACCGATAATACCGACCTTAAGCAGTAAAATTTATCAACAACTAGGTTTTGTTATTGATTTTAATACTTTCAGGTCGGAGGATGGGGAAAACTTCCCTGATGGTGTCTCTTTTTCCCAACACTGTCAATGGGGATTACCCACAAATCCACAACTAGGAACACCTGAACCGATCTTTTCTAAACTAGAACTGCCGTTAAACGATTCCTAAGGGAATTTTTTGATAACTCTATTTTTTAAGGTCTGTTGTCCTTTGGGACACAACTGGCAAACACCCAACACTAAACTTTTAACAAACGAGGAAAAATAAAATGTTTGATGATTATGACACAGCCCCAGTCTTCACCCCCGAACAAGTGCTAGAAAATCGCGGTCGTGTGGCGATTTTCATCGATGGTTCCAATTTATTTTATGCAGCCCTGCAATTAGGTATCGAAATTGACTACACCAAATTACTTTGTCGTTTAACTGCCGGTTCTCGTCTCTTGCGGGCCTTCTTTTATACTGGAGTTGATCGCACTAACGAAAAACAGCAGGGATTCCTCCTCTGGATGCGTCGCAACGGCTATCGAGTCATCGCTAAAGATCTAGTACAATTACCCGATGGTTCCAAAAAAGCCAATCTTGACGTGGAAATTGCCGTGGATTTAATGGCGCTAGTGGGTTCCTATGATACCGCAGTAATTGTCAGTGGTGATGGGGATTTAGCCTATGCTGCCGATTCCGTCAGTTACCGTGGTGCGCGAGTGGAAGTGGTTAGTTTGCGATCGATGACCAGTGATAGTTTAATTAATGTAGCCGATCGCTATGTTGATCTAGATCAAATTAAAGAAGAAATTCAAAAAACTAGCAAACATCACCTTGGTTATAATAATTTCCCCGTCAGCGTCTTGGATCAAGATCGAAGCGGTCGCTAGAAAAATTCAGCAAAAATCAAGTTTAAGGTGGGTAATTCCCACCTACTTATCAGTTATCAGTGACCAGTTATCAGTTAGCAGTTATCAGTTAGCAGTTATCAGTTATCAGTGACCACTCCCCATCTGCTGCCTCCTCAATTAAGCGATACTACTGCGTTTTCTCGCTTCCTTATAAGATGTTCCCACATCCTGTAAACCGACTTTAATCATTTGTTGTTCCAAAAGGGCAAAAAAACGCAGGCGATCGCCACCTTTAATCACCGCTAAATTGTGCGCTTCCGCTAAGGCGATCGGATAACCATAACCTTTTAACACCTGGGCCAGTAAAATACTCAAAGAGCGATCGAGTAATTCTCGCTCCTCCACCACCCAAGCAGGAACCTCTACCCTAGCGATTTCCGTCCCCACATGGAGATAACAGAAGTAAATGCGATGTTCATCCCCATAAAGATCGAGGATTTTCAAAGAACTGCGCCAAAAAGGACTTCTTTGCCCCGGTTCCAATAAATAACCCCAGAGAGAGGCATCCCGGAGAGGATCGACAACGCGACAAGGGGTTTTTTCTGGGTCTAAATCACCGCAATTGATCAAGCAATTGGGAGTATCATGGGGACAAGATTGTAAACGCAGGAAATTTAAGCTTTCCGTGCTACGAGAAGCACTAATATAACCCATAAGCGGGATTCTAGCTGATTTTAAATCGTCCCAAGACTGAAAAATCGGTGGCAAAATTAAATCTTTTGCTTCCGGGGGGAGACTATCGATAAACCAATAGATCAAAGAACCATCCACGAGGGCTAAATTTGGTTCATAATGGGCCCCAGGGGGTTTTACCCAACGAGTAGCCATTTCCGCTAACATTTGGCTTTCTAATACCGTCCGACGATAACTCATCCACTCATCCACGCGAATACCCCACTGTTTAGAAATGTAGAGGTCTTCTGATTTGTAATAGACTTCGGGAATGCTATCGAGGAGAGGGTGTAAATTTTGACCATAGTGCAACATGATCCTACCGATGTTAATTAGATAACAGTAGGCGATTTCGTGGTGAGAAGGGGCAATTTGGGAACCATCCGTGGCAAAAACGCTATGACTTTCGGGGGGGGGAAGGATAGTAATGCGGGTGTCGAGAGGTTCGATCGGTAGCGCGACAGAGAAAATTAGGCGATCGTGCCAGTTATGATAGAGTTCTAGTAGTTTTTCCTGTTGCTGTTGAGCCTGTTCTAAAAGAATTTTAGCCCGTTGCACTCGCTCGCGACTAGCTGCCACTTCCTGTTGAAAATGTTGACTAATCCCTGGCATTTTTGCCGCTAATTTCGCAAGATCGAGCATAACTATCCTCTCCCTGACTTTTTTTGATGTTATCGCAATTTCCTGTCTCTAATGCTAAATTTGTCAATTATTGCCAAATTTATCCTTAGTAATCTCCGCTTACAGCAGTTTTCTTAATGGTGAGATAGGAAGTTTTCCTTTTGGGGAGTCGCTCGTCAATACCAAAAAGGAATTCTGCGTATTTAGACAATATTTCTCCTTAAGATCATTATAGTTTTGATAAGAAGTAATTTGCTCATGTTGCATTCTACCAACAATAATACCAGGGTGTATTCCTAGTTGTTCGGCAAATTGATTAATAGCTTTTCTATTCAGAGAATTATTGGCGATAAATCTCTGCCAATCTCTGGGAGCAATTAAGAAATTAGCCGCAAAAACATCCGCCTCTTTTTCTTTAATTTTATCTCGAATATCTTTATCTTGCCCCTCTAAAAATAAAGTTCGTTTCCCATGTAATAAAATATGACCAGCTTCATGAAAAAAAGAAAACCAAAAATGATCATTTGTTTTGTATCGATCGCTCAATTGAATTAAAGCTCTGTGAGAACCTAACCAACGGGTAGCACCGTGTACCCTTGTTTTCGGAAGTTCAGGGACAAAGGCTAAGGCAACCCCCGCTGCCGCACAAAGCTCGATCATTTGCGGTTGAAATACCTCGATAGACTTAATAGTTAACGAACGAATTTGTCGCAAGGCATCTCTGAATTTCAACTCGTTGTAATCAGCACAATTAATTTTCGATGCTTCTATTTCTCCTTGACGTAACCATGCTATTATTGCCCCTCGATCGCTATCAAATGCTTGAGACTTTCTAAAATCAATCGATAAATTTATCCCCCAAATCTCCTCCCATTGCTCAGGGGAGACAACGGCAAAAAAATTCAAGCTCTCTCGTAATTGCTCTATTTTATCCTCATCAAACTTGAGCCAGCCTAATTCAGTCATCTGCCGATAAGGAATTTGTTTTAACCAGCCTAAATAACCTTTTAATCTTTGATTCTCATTTTTTCTCGCTAAATATTCCCGATAAAGTCTTTCGCGCTCTATCCAGAAACTGGCGGGAGTTCCTAACACTAACTCTATCTGTAAGGCGGTATCGATAGTAATCTCCGCTTTACCTTTTATTATCTCATTGATAGTCTTTTTTGGTCTGCCCATGCGTTGGGCGAGTTCCGATTGAGACATATTTCTTTCTTCTAGGATTTCGGCAAGGGTTTCTCCCGGTGGAGAAATAAAATCCGGTGCATATCTGTTCTCAATAGTATTAGTCATGGGTGTCATCTATGCCAATAATTACGACTGCGGTTACTTTCTTCCAATCAATTCCCCCGTCTGCTTTTTGAGGAATCGGTATATTAGCCGGCTCAAAAATTAGTCTGAGAGGATGAACTAAATCTAGAGATAGTTGTCCAGCACGGTTATGTAACAATTCGTGGCAACGTCCCGGCAGCGATCGCATTTCCTCCAGGACAATAACTGCTTTTAAGTCGTCGAGTCTTTGCCTGATTTTCTTAGCCATCTTCTCTCCATACTGTTTTTTCAGTAGTCTTTGGCTATTGCATTCGTTCTCAAATTTTTTTTCCTTAAATACAATATCCATTGTAGATGACCCTTGTAATATTGTTAACCTCAAAGGTTAACAATATTTTATGGCAGCACACCCGGGTCGCATCCAGTACAAACGCTCTAAATAGGGGCTGCTGAAAAAGTTTTTCGTGGGGGCAGGGTGTGGGGTGTGGGGTGTGGGGTGTGGGGTTTTACCCATTTTCAGGTGGTCAATTACCTAATTTTCAGGGAAAAAATCCTCTAAATATATCGTTAAGAGCTAATACTCTAGACACCAGTTCTGAAAATGAGGTTAGCTAGAGACAGTTTTTCAGATATTAGCCGATTAATCAGGTGATAATTATCGCTAAAATCGCACTATCAAGCCAAAACAACGAAGCTGTAATTTTATCGCCTAATAACGCCCGAATTGAGTGCCGCCGCCGCCCAAGAAAAAGACAATCTCTAACATCTAAACCGGAGAAAAGCACAATCGCGGACTTGACAACAACAGCAACAATTTGCTATAATGACCTTTTGTCAACGATTTGACCTTCGGTAATAGGAGTTCAGAGTAACCTTAGATACAGCCCTATCATGCCCACCATTCAGCAATTAATACGCGACGAAAGATCCAAAGCGAAAAGAAAAACCAAATCTCCCGCCCTCAAACAATGCCCCCAACGTCGGGGAGTTTGTACAAGAGTATATACCACCACACCGAAAAAACCCAACTCAGCCCTACGGAAAGTCGCTAGGGTACGTTTGACCTCTGGATTTGAGGTGACAGCCTACATCCCGGGCATCGGTCATAACCTGCAAGAACACTCGGTCGTCCTCATTCGGGGCGGTCGGGTCAAAGATCTACCCGGAGTCAGATATCACATCATTCGCGGCACCCTCGATGCCACTGGGGTGAAAAACCGTCAAAAGGCGCGATCTAAGTACGGAACCAAACGCCCCAAACCCGCCGCTAAATAAACAGGAAATTGATTAACCAAAAAAATACTCCCACCGAGTCGGTCAAAGTTAACCCAAGAGACTGAAGACTCGCAGGAGAGGGTTTGAGATGGGCTGTAATCATCCGACTGTCAAGCAAAAGTTAAAGTTAACCTAGAAAATCAAGGAATATTCCGATGTCTCGCCGTAAAAACGTCAAAAAACGTCCTATTCCCCCCGATCCCGTTTACAATAGCTGTTTAGTCAGCATGACCATCCGCCGGATCATGCGATCGGGCAAAAAATCCTTGGCCGCTAACATCGTTTACGATGCCCTAAAAACCGTCGGCGAACGTACCGGCCAAGAACCCCTAGAAGTATTTGAAAAAGCCGTTAAAAACGCCACCCCCCTAGTGGAAGTGAAAGCCCGCCGGGTCGGTGGAGCCACCTATCAAGTCCCGATGGAAGTACGCACCAACCGTGGTAGTACATTGGCACTGCGTTGGTTAGTCCATTATGCCAGAACCAGAGGCGGCAAAACCATGGCTGGTAAACTAGCTAACGAGATCATGGATGCGGCCAATGAAACCGGCGGCACGATCAAAAAACGGGAAGAAACCCACCGGATGGCAGAGGCAAACAAAGCCTTTGCCCACTATCGTTACTAAGAAAGATACTTTAAAGATACTTTAAGGGCGGTGGACCACACCGCTGCCGCCAAAAAACTGTCAAGAAAAGTATAGAATTGTAAATAGTGTAAAAAATCCTAGAACAAAATCCCATCACTGGCAAGCAAAGCAAGGAGGTTGCTGTGGCACGGACTATCCCGCTAGAGAGAGTGCGAAACATCGGAATCGCCGCTCATATAGACGCGGGCAAAACAACGACAACAGAAAGAATCCTGTTCTATACGGGAGTCGCTCATAAACTGGGCGAAGTCCACGACGGAACGGCAATTACCGACTGGATGGAACAGGAACGGGAGCGAGGAATCACCATCACCGCCGCCGCCATCAGTACCAGTTGGCAAGATCATCGCATCAACATCATTGACACCCCTGGCCACGTCGATTTCACCATTGAAGTGGAACGTTCCATGCGGGTACTCGATGGAGTAGTGGCGGTTTTCTGCTCTGTTGGTGGTGTACAACCCCAATCGGAAACCGTCTGGAGACAAGCCGATCGGTACAAAGTACCCCGGATTGCCTTTATCAACAAAATGGACAGAACGGGAGCGAATTTCTTCAAAGTTTACGAACAATTAAGAGATCGCCTTAGAGCTAACGCCGTTCCCATCCAAATGCCGATCGGCGCAGAAAGCGAACTAAGCGGGATCATCGATCTCGTCAAGATGCGCGCCTATATATATAAGGACGATCTAGGGAAAGACATAGAAGAAACCGACATTCCCGAAGACTTATTGAAAAAGGCCGAAGAATTCCGCGTGCAGCTGGTGGAGGCTGTAGCGGAAGCCGATGAAGAACTCCTAGAAAAATATCTAGAAGGTGAAGAACTCACCGAAGCCGAAATCAAACGCGGTCTCAGAGAAGGGACGATTGCTGGTACAATTGTTCCCGTCCTCTGCGGCTCGGCTTTCAAAAACAAAGGGGTACAACTGCTCCTCGATGCCGTCGTCGATTACCTACCCTCACCCTCGGAAGTAGCCGCCGTTAAAGGGATTCTTCCCGATGGCAGCGAGGCAATCCGGGAGGCTAAGGACGATGCTCCCTTCTCTGCTCTCGCCTTCAAAATCATGGCCGATCCCTTCGGTCGTTTAACCTTCCTGCGGGTCTATTCCGGTGTACTAGCTAAAGGCAGCTACGCCTACAACTCCACCAAAGGAACCAAAGAACGGATCGCTCGCCTGATCGTCCTCAAATCCAACGAACGGATCGAAGTGGATGAACTGCGCGCCGGTGATCTGGGAGCGGCGATCGGACTGAAAAACACCATTACCGGGGATACCCTCTGTGATGAGAAGAACCCAGTTATCCTAGAATCCCTCTTTATCCCCGAACCGGTTATCTCCGTGGCGGTGGAACCGAAAACCAAACAGGACATCGAGAAACTCAGCAAAGCTCTGCAAGCTCTCTCCGATGAAGATCCCACCTTCCGGGTCAAAGTTGATCCCGAAACCAATCAAACGGTAATCGCCGGGATGGGAGAACTGCACCTGGAAATCCTCGTCGATCGAATGCTGCGGGAGTACAAAGTCGAAGCGACGGTGGGCGCTCCCCAGGTGGCCTATCGGGAAACTGTGCGGAAACCCGTGCGCGCTGAGGGTAAATTTATCCGTCAAAGTGGCGGTAAAGGGCAGTACGGCCACGTCGTCATCGAACTCGAACCGGGTGAACCGGGGTCAGGCTTTGTCTTCGTCTCCAAAATTGTCGGTGGTGCTATCCCCAAAGAATACATCAACCCGTCAGAACAAGGGATGAAAGAAGCTTGCGAATCGGGGATCGTAGCGGGTTATCCTGTCATCGACCTGAAAGCAACCCTGGTAGATGGTTCTTTCCACGATGTGGACTCCTCCGAGATGGCCTTTAAGATTGCCGGTTCCATGGCGATTAAGGAAGCGGTGATGAAAGCTACCCCCGTTCTCCTAGAACCGATGATGAAGGTCGAGGTGGAAGTACCCGAAGACTTCATCGGTAACGTCATCGGTGATCTTAACTCCCGTCGGGGACAAATCGAAGGTCAAGAAACCGAGGCCGGCATCGCCAAAGTGTCCGCTAAAGTTCCCTTAGCGGAAATGTTTGGTTACGCCACTGATATTCGCTCCAAAACCCAAGGACGGGGCATCTTCACCATGGAATTTAGCCATTACGAAGAAGTCCCCCGCAACGTGGCCGAGGCGATTATCGCCAAAAGTAAAGGGAACGGATAATCAGTGACCAGTGACCGGTGAGCAGTGAAGACAAACCGATCATTTAAATTTGATCGGTCAACCCTAATAACTGCTAACTTAAAACTGATCTCTGGTGACTGATTAATGTTCACCCAGCTGAAGAAGAAAAAAAAACAAAGGAACAGAAAGTAAATGGCACGCGCTAAATTTGAACGGACGAAACCCCACGTTAACATCGGTACGATCGGTCACGTTGACCACGGCAAAACTACCCTCACCGCCGCTATCACGATGACCCTAGCGGCTCTGGGTAATGCCCAAGCTAAAAAATACGATGAAATCGATGCCGCTCCCGAAGAAAAGGCTCGCGGGATCACCATCAACACCGCTCACGTTGAGTACGAAACCGCCAGTCGCCACTATGCTCACGTGGACTGCCCCGGCCACGCGGACTATGTAAAAAACATGATCACCGGTGCGGCACAGATGGACGGTGGTATTCTCGTGGTCTCGGCCGCTGATGGCCCGATGCCCCAAACCCGGGAACATATCCTGCTGGCTCGTCAGGTGGGTGTACCTAACCTCGTGGTCTTCCTCAACAAAAAAGATATGGTGGACGATGAGGAATTACTGGAACTGGTGGAACTGGAAGTGCGCGAACTTCTCACCAGTTACGACTTCCCCGGCGACGATATCCCCATTATTGCCGGTTCTGCGAAAGAAGCCCTCGACTACATGACCAAAAATCCCAAGGCCAAAAAAGGCGACAACGAGTGGGTAAATGCGATCTATGAATTAATGGAAGCGGTGGATAGCTATATCCCCACCCCCGAACGGGCGATCGATAAACCCTTCCTGATGGCGGTAGAAGACGTATTCTCGATTACTGGTCGGGGGACGGTGGCTACCGGTCGGATCGAACGCGGTGTTGTGAAAGTGGGTGATAACGTGGAATTGGTGGGGATCAGAGAAACTCGCCCCACCACCGTCACCGGGATCGAAATGTTCAAGAAAAGTCTTGATCAAGGGATGGCCGGTGACAACGCTGGTATCCTCCTGCGTGGTATCCAAAAAACCGACATCGAGCGCGGCATGGTGATCGCTAAACCGGGTACGATCAAACCCCACACCCAGTTTGAAGGTGAGGTGTATGTGTTAACTCAAGCAGAGGGTGGTCGTCACACTCCTTTCTTTAAAAACTATCGTCCTCAGTTCTATGTACGGACAACTGACGTAACTGGCACTATCAAAGACTACACCGCCGATGATGGCAGCACTGTAGAAATGGTCATGCCGGGAGACCGGATCAAAATGACCGTGGAACTGATCAACCCGATCGCTATTGAGGAGAAGATGCGCTTCGCTATTCGCGAAGGTGGTCGCACCATCGGTTCTGGCGTTATCTCGAAAATTATCAAGTAGGCTAATCTACTAATTAACGGGGCAGTGAATTTAAAAGCTGCTCCGTTACTGTCTTGATCTTGTACCTTGACAACTGCAATAGGTGAAATTATGGCTACGTTACAACAACAGAAAATTCGCATTCGTTTGAAAGCTTTTGACCGCCGCCTACTCGATACTTCCTGTGAGAAGATTGTCGATACTGCCAATAGAACTAACGCCACAGCGATCGGACCGATTCCCCTACCGACAAAAAGAAAGATTTATTGTGTCCTGCGTTCCCCTCACGTTGACAAGGACTCCCGTGAACATTTTGAAACCCGCACCCATCGCCGCATTATTGATATTTACCAACCCTCTTCTAAGACAATCGATGCTTTGATGAAATTAGATTTACCCGCAGGGGTTGATATTGAAGTTAAATTGTAAAAAATGCCAAAAAGATGTTATCGCTAACATCTTTTTTTCTTAGAGACTCTTTGTCATGGTGTTTCTCGTCTAGTTTTTGTGGACGAGAATCGCTATTAGATACCCCAGCAGCCCATCAAGGTGGCGGTTGCTCTTTAAATAGGGTTGGCTGAATAAATCTAAAAACCTTGTTGGATAAGACTTTTAGACTTTTTTGACCTCAAAAAGTGCCAGCCATTGGAGGGATCGGGGCGAAAATTCCTGGACTTTTTCCCTGAAAATTAGGTAATTGACCGTCTGAAAATGGGTAAAACCCCACACCCCACACCCTGCCCCCACAAAAAACTTTTTCAGCAGACCCTAAATATTGATACTATTGGGGATGCGAGAGGGTTTCAGGAAAATATAAGGCGTAATTCGGGTTGAATTGCGCCGATCGATCTCATTTTCGATCGCTTTTAATTTAGCTTGGAAAACCGCCAAAATCGGGTAAGTGCGTTGATCTGGGAAATCATTTCGGGATGGATAACCAAAACGGTTGAATTGAAAAGCTGTTAAAGTGTGCATAATTTCCAATTGATAAGTGGCCTGGGCCTGGGGGGGCAAAAGACGGAGAATATAATCCATATCCACCTCCTCAGATGCTTTGGGAGGAGATTGATAACCGGCTAGGGGAATATTCGCGCAAAAGGCGAGATAATCGTATTGAGAATAATTAACCGCCGCGTGTTGTGGTCCAGCAATAAAAATTATCTGGGTGACAACTTCGATTAATTTGGCTAAAGTGTCTAATTTTCCGTCAGAAACTAATTTTTTAATGCTTCCACCTTCAGGTGACATCAATTTTCGCACCCAAGCTTGTAATTCTGTATCCTCGTTTACATCCGCGTCGGAAGTATAGTAAAGACTTAGGTAATCTTTGACGTAGGTTTCCGTTGCTTGCCAAAGTAAGAGAGCATCGTCCCGGTAGGGGTAATCTGGTAGTCGGGAGGTATCATCGACTTGGCGGAAGGCTAATTGCTTGGGTAGGGTATAATCGGCGAAATTATCCAATCTTTGACGATAGGAAGTCTTAATTATCTCGATAGATGCTTCTAGCGTCCCCGCTAATAGACGATCAACGAATCCGCCTGGGCTAATTAACTCGCTCTCGGCTAAAGTATTAATAGCGAGGGTAAATTGAAAATGAGGTTTTAATAGAATTGCCAGAGGATGATTGAGTGCTAACTCGGTAGCTGTGGCTAAAACAAAAGCTTCCGCTACTAAATGGGTATGGCTGAGATGACTAACTAATTCATGATGATTTCCGTCGGCAATTTGCACGAAAATCTTCGCCATTAACCAATTAAGTCCGTCATCGGGGGTATAGATGCGCTGATTAGGTACGGTCGGATCCTGATACAATTGAATGGCAACCGGTACTAATCCCCCTTGACCCCGTAAACCCCTAGCACGCCAACAGAAAAGGACAAGAGGTGCTGTTGCGGTTTTCATACCCCTTTGATAACTGCCTAAAGTTAGGTTGTTTAGGGGGGCATAATCTGCTAGAAATAAGTTACCCTTAGCGGCTTCCGAGGCAATGGTTTTATCGGGTCCCATGGCTTTTTGGAAGATAGCATCGCTGACGGGGAAATTATCCGGTATGCTGCTAATCCCGCGGATGACCATGGGATTTAATCCCGCTAATCTTTGGTAGGCAAAACTTGTGTTAGATTGCCAAGTTTTAATACTTGTGGGTTTGGGAAGGAGAGGAAAAAGTTGTTCGTAATCTTCTAATTTGTCAAAGGGATCAAAGACATTTTCTATTTTCGTGGCCACGCTATTGGCAATTAAAGCACTCAAGCCTTTACGCAGCATTAATTGATAGGAAATAGAGAAATTTTCTTGGGCAGGTAAATCTTTGACGAGGGTGATACCACTAACGGAATCATAGATGTAGACTTGTTTTTGTCTTTGTAGTAATTCTTGTCGTTTGATAGAATCAGCATCATTTTGGGGTAGCGATGGTATCATCAAAGTAACTCCTTGTCTAAAAAATTAGAACTTAAAAAACTTAGTCTTTTTCCTGGCACTAATAGGCTAGTCAAAGTAAAGAATTACCTCCAACAAAAGGGTCTTTTGAGGCGAATTACCGGCTAGATATAGTGTCACCCACTAATATACCGGTAGAACCTGGTTAGATTGCAGAAATATCGCCTCTGTTTGTAAAACTTAATATATTAATTCTCTGACTGATGAGGTGCAAAATTACTGGTTTGAGGTTGGAGAGATTTTATCAGTGAACAGTAAACAGTGAACTGAAAACTCGCATCTGATAAGCTAAGACGCATTTAAAGCGCTGATTCTTAAGATTAGCCGAATCTCCCCCAATCCCTTTACTGTTGCCTCTTGCAAGAGTGCCTCTTGCCTCGTCTCAACAAGCAATTTAAATTACGAACAGCTTAACTGATAGCTGATTACTGGTTACTGAAAAGGCTGACGGCTAGAATAACTGATTGCTAAACCGTTTGTAGGGGAAAACCTAAAGCTTCTCGTTGCTGTAAATACAATTGAGCAACCTGTCGCGCTAAATGGCGAATTCTGCCGATATAACGGGTTCTTTCAGCTACAGCAATCACACCTCTAGCATCGAGTAAATTAAAAGTATGGGAACATTTGAGAACATAATCTAGACTGGGAATCACCAGAGAGCGATCGATTAATTGTTTAGCTTCCTGTTCATATAAACTGAATAAACTAAATAATAACTCAGGATTAGAAGCCTCAAAATTGTAGGTACATTGTTCGATTTCATTTTGTAGAAAAATATCACCGTAGAGGATATTTTCATTCCATTGAATTTTATTAATTGCCTCCACATCTTGCAGATACATGGCTAATCTTTCTAAACCGTAGGTAATTTCGATCGCCACGGGACGACAATCGATACCCCCACACTGTTGAAAGTAGGTAAATTGGGTGATTTCCATACCATCTAACCACACTTCCCAACCCACACCCCAAGCGCCGAGGGTGGGAGATTCCCAGTTATCTTCCACGAAGCGAACATCGTGATCTTCTGGGTTAATTCCTAACACCCGCAGGGAGTCTAAATAGATATCCTGAATATTATCGGGAGAGGGTTTAATTAGGACTTGATATTGATAGTAATGCTGAAAACGATTGGGATTTTCGCCATAACGGCCATCCGTAGGACGACGACAGGGTTCCACATAGGCAACGGCCCAAGGTTCTGGACCAATTGCCCTTAAAAAGGTATGGGGACTCATGGTTCCCGCACCTTTTTCTGTATCATAGGGTTGAGCAACTAAGCAACCGCGATCGGCCCAAAATTCATTTAATTTAGCGATAACAGCTTGGAAAGTTAAAGACATGGGAAAAACTAAAAAAGCAGATTAGGGGTTGGGGAATTATAAATTATAAATTATAAATTATAAATTATGAATTGGGAATTGGGAATTATGAATTATAAATTATGAAGTGGGGAAGTGGGGAAGTGGGGAGCTTATCAGTAAACTGATAACTGATAACTGATAACTGATAACTGATAACTGATAACTGATAACTGATAACTGATAACTGATAACTGATAACTGATAACTGATAACTGATAACTGACGGTTAAAGTCATTGACTTACTTTTAACTGCAAGCGAAAGTGAACAGGGGTAGAAGATTGGGGGAGAATAACTAATTCATAAAATCCCTCTTCGGGTAATTGACCAGACCATTGCCGATCGCTAGACTTGTCTAAGAGAGTGACTTTGCCACTGGGAGAGTAGAAAGATAGTAAAACTTCGCCTTCCGCCTCTAAATTTAAGTTTAACCGATCACTGGAACGCAATTTTATTGCATAGGCTTTTCCTTGTCCCTGGCTGAGAATTGCCTCGATAACTTCCTCCCCCCCCGCGTCTAAACTTTCGATCGCTTGGTAGGATAGGCCAGACTGTAAAGATTGTAACTGATTCCAGGCCAAGCCGCTCCACAGTTGACCCAGGCTGCCATCAAAATTTGGTCTTTCTGTCAACTCGGGAAATAGCTTAAAAAAAGCAGTATCAGTGAGTAAATTAAGGACTCTACTGCTTAATCGTAACTGATTCACTTGTTCTCGCCATTTTTCTCGCTTTTGCTCGTCGTAGCTACCCAATGCTTCCCTAGTGCCAGAATCGAGACGTTCTAAGCGATCGAGGATTTCTGCGGCTAAAATATCTCTTTGTTCCTGTTTCTGTTTTTCCTCTTTGATATCCCCATAGCGGAGGTTAAACAATTCATTGACAAGATTTTTAAAAAACTGACTATCAATTCCCAACTCCAGACGGCGCTTTCTCATCTCGGCTTTCCGTTGCCATGCCGTATCTGTGGCAGAATTAAAATTATTTTCCTCCGTGGCAAAAACGGGTTTAACGGTTTCGGGTTGATTGCTATGTTTAACCCACTGTTTCCCGATTAACCAGCCTATTGCCGCCGATAATAACATCAAAAGGCAAAAAATAGCGATTCTGCTGGAACAGCCGAGAAAAACGGGCGATTTATTCCGAGAATTAGCGGCCATTGTCTCCTGAGACGATGTGGGGTTTTGATCTGTAAAGATGAGATTAACACATAATAATAGGCTAGGACGCATTTTAAGCACCTATCCTGAGATTAGCTGAATCTCCCTCAATCCCTTTACTGTTGCCCTTTATCGAAAATTTGGGTTAAAACCCCGTCCTTTTAGGACGGCTTTAAGCTACAATGGAAAAAGCGATAACCAAGCTAAAAACTGAACCTTGACAACAGATAGTAGGGGGTTTTGTTCAGAAAAGAATTCAAATTCGGCCTTGAACGAGTAAAACTTTCTAGGAAATAAGGTTGAACATTAGATTTTTTCGACTTGTTCAAAGTGGCCGTCCGGCATTCGGACACTCAAAACGGACGGGTCGAAAGTGTCAGACTTAAGCAATTAAGCGTTTTTCGCTATCTGCGTCAACCCCAGGGCGAATTTTGGAGTGATGAACCAACCTGGGAAAGTAATTTACATCTAACCCAGATTATTTTATTGATAAAATGCCTAGAATGGTTATGGCAAGATAGAGAAGATTACTTTGGCACCTGGAATTTAACCATCTACTACAGCCCAAATCAGAAAAAATCAGAATACTTTAGAGGATCTGACTTTTTTGTAGTATTAGGAACCACTAGAAACCAAAACCGGAAAAGTTGGGTAGTATGGCAAGAAGAGGGAAAATATCGGCTCTCTTAGGTTTGGTGGGCAAAATGTATTCTAAGATACATTCTTCCTAGCGAGCGAGTGGAAGGAACCACAAAGACACAAAGGACACAAAGATTGATCGATACTATATAAGTTAAACTTATCACACAGAACCTAGAAGAGCCAAATATCAACCGATTCAACCCAATCAGCAAGGTTGGTTATGGAGTGAAGAATTGGGGTTATATTTAGGCATCTACGCCGATAAATTGTGTTATTTTAGTCCCAAGGGCGAGTTAGTCCCCACACCGGTGGAAGCCGCTATTCTGGAGAGACAGTCCAAAAAATCTGAACGTCAACAAAAAGAACTGGCTTCACCAAAAGTCGAGCAGTTAACGGCAAGATTAGGGGAATTAGGCATCAATCCTGAAAAAACCCTGTGGGGGAGGAGTACAAGGTGGTCAGTGCGTCTATCGAACTGCTTGCACCCTCACCTCTCATCGGGAAAATCAAAATTAACCTTTTTTGATAACTTTAGAAGCCAAGGCACCCAAACCTAACCCCAATAGGCCGACAACAGCACCAGGTTCGGGGATGAGTGCTGCTTCCCACATCATATTACTAGGATTAAATGGCACTTCGTTACCCTCTAGGTCACCCGGAACACCAGGAACATTTGAAGCGAAAGCCAGGCCCGTAATGCTGATGCCAGGACCAAAGCCAACGTAGTCACTCATCCCACTATCGAAAAGCACAAAATCCATCACTGAACCATCGAAACTAGCCTTAGCTTGATTGCCAGGATTGGAAAAATAGGAATCGACCGTACCCCCTGACGAGGTAGAGAAAGCAAGGGGAACACCATTATACACGAGATTACTAAATCCCGTGATATCGATAACACCAGGGGTGTTCTGGTTACCTGTGAGTATTCCACTGAGAACTATCATGTTCGCGGCGTCGTTATAGGTGAAGCTGAACTGGGCGGCTTGGGCGGGATAGGCCAGGGCGGTCAAACCGATGGCGGTAGCAGCCCCTGCTAAAGAGGTTTTTAAAGACATCATTGCTTTGCTCACGAAAAATACCGTTAGGGACACCTGCCAAGATAGCATAGGACGGGTAGAAAGTCAAGTCTCTTCATAGAAAGGGTTGGCTGAATAAATATAGCGTTTTCAAATAAGACATGAAAAAGCATCGTAATTGTGGAGATTAGGAAAAGTAAATAGTTTAAGGTTGATTAAAAGATTAAATATCTTCTTCATAATCCCAAAATTT
>NZ_JAJTDH010000097.1:0-22101 GCF_021300285.1 Microcystis sp. 49638_E5
AGGTAGAGAGGAAGGCCGACAAGAAGGCGAATTAGCGGCAAAATTAGCCTCTATTCCTCGTTTATTGGCCTTAGGATTAAACTTTGAACAGATAGCACAAGCTTTAGAATTAGAGATCGAACAGGTTAGACAAGCAACTCAAGGGGAATAGGAAAAGTTCAATGCGATCGCACTAAGGTTAGATAGCGTATCATGCTAAACGACTTTTGTACTATAGCAGAGAGACTAGCTGTATCATCATTAGACATCTCCGAAAACGTAGGAACAATTCATGAATTTTACTCCGAAAACGTAGGAACAATTCATGAATTTTACTCCGAAAATGTAGGGACAATTTATGAATTTTACTCCGAAAATGTAGGGACAATTCATGAATTGTCCCTACCAAGGGTTTCAGGTTACGCATATTTAATTTTCGGAAATATCTATTCTCTATCATCTGGGATTATTGGCATATCTGTAATGATTTGATGGCATCGAACACAAGCCTTAACCCCTTGTTCCAAACGCCATCGACAGAAATTGAAAATCGAATCTTCTATGCAAACTCTAATTAAGTCTTCAACTGTTCATCTGAGATATTAACAGTAAGTAATGGAAGCCATTAAAAATCTCACAAAAAAAATCGACCCGCCTAGCGGCGGGAAAAAGAGAAAAAGGGTAAAAAGGGAAAAAAAGGGAAAAAGGGTTACAGAGTCCTCTCAGCACCGCACACCACCCGAAAACCGTAGCTGTTGCTGAGGCCGTCGCGGCGGGGGTTGAGGAAGCGGTAAGCCGAACGGCAGCCATCCGGACCGTTGTACCAACAACCGCCCCGCACTATTGGATAATCATTATCATTTGTCAGCCAAGCACTGCCATCCTTTGGCGCTCCGATATAGTTATCGTGCCAATTGTCCTCGCACCACTCCCAAACATTGCCAATCATGTCATACAGTCCCCAAGCATTGGGCCTTTTCTGGCCCACAGGATGAGTTGTCTTCTGAGAATTTCCGTCATACCAAGCGTAATCTCCTAACTGACTAGCATCATCACCGAAATAATAGCGAGTAGTAGTCCCCGCACGACAAGCATATTCCCATTCCGCTTCTGTCGGTAAGCGATAGGTTTTTCCTGTTATTTGACTCAATTTCTGACAAAAGGCTTGAGCATCGTTCCAACTAACCTGTTCTACCGGATTTTGCAGATTATTTTTCAACCAAGAGTTGTTTTTAAAATGAGAGGGATTTTTTCCCATTACCGCTTCATATTGTGCCTGAGTCACTGGATATTTACCAATCGCAAAACTGTTGACTTTAACTTGGTGTGGAGGCTTTTCAGCATCCCAAGCATCGGGATCACTATCAGGGGATCCCATGAGAAATTGACCTGCTGGTAAGCTCACCATCTCTAGTGTGACTCGATTGGGTAGGTTTTCGGTAAATGGAGTAGGTGAAACAATTAGGGGTATTGGTGAAACAGGCTTTTTGAGTGCTTGTAAGGCATTTAAAACCTGTTGTGCTGTCCATCTTTGTCTTCTATCTTTTTGCAAACACCCTTCAATAATCGGTTTAAACTCTTTCGGTAAACTAGGGATTTGTAGCTCACAATTTATCACCTTTACCATTAATTGATTATTGTCATTATTAAACTTATAGGGAAGTTGATTAGTCGTCATTTGGATTAACATAATACCTAATGACCACAGATCCCAAGCTGATGAAATATCACCCCTAAAGGCTTCGGGAGGCATATAAATAATTGTACCGGTATTGTGGACGGTTTGAGTGTGGCTTTTGTTATTTAAGGTTCTAATTAAGCCAAAATCTGCTAACTTGTATTGTTGATTAACCTTGAGGATATTACCCGGTTTTAAATCTCGATGGACTTTATTTTGTCGATGAAGATAATTTAAGCCCTGGGCGACTTGAGCAGTAATATTTTTAATCTCATCCGCTGACAAACTGCCTTTGGCAATGTGATTTTCTAGGCTACCCTGTGCCAATTCCATCACTAAATAAAGCATCTCTGTATTGAGAAAAGTAAATTCCCCCACCGCATAACTCTTAATTAAATTAGGATGTTCTAACTTTCTGGAATTTGTTAACTCAATTAATTTATCATCGCTACTTTCGGGGATAACTTTAATGGCAACTTCTTTGACCGATGTATTTCTGACCATTTCACTAGCATGAAATACACCACCAAAACCACCCGCACCGAGAAACTTATTAAGACGATAGGGGCCTATTTGTTGCCCTTCTAACATCTTCATCATTTGGTCTAGCATAATAATAACTCCTGAATTAGCCAATTTTTACGTTCTGTAACTATCCTATTAAGTGGGTGGTTTTAACGAAGGCAAGAGGCAAAAGCTTTATCGAAATGTGTAATTAATTTTGCTTAGGTACTTAATACTAAATCTGGCTATTAAATACGAGTAGAAAACCAGTTTCTCGGAAAAACCCGTTTTCTGTGGGTTACTCAAGGGATTTAGTATTAGTATGACATTGGGTGTCGGTTATCTCATAATCAAAAAAAGGTGGGCGATAAACCCACCAGAAAAATAACCCAAAAACCTCAACGATAATTAGGACTTTGGATATCTCTAAGACGCGCTTCGGGGCGTTTAAATCTGTCCATTTGTGCCTCAAAGAATTGACGATTTTTAAGTAAATGTTTGGGATTAGGATCGTCGAGGGGATAGAGTAAAGCAGTGCGTAGAGCTTGAATAACTGCTGAAGTAACATTATACATCGAGCGCTGGAAACTAATCCCCAATTGAATCAAAATATCGTCTTCCCCCCGGCAGTTTTGCTGATAGTAATCAATCAGATATTGTGGTAAAAAATGATACATATCATCCATTAACAACGTCGGCGGAATTCCCGCAGTACCCACGGGGAAAACATCCGCATAAAGAATGCCATAGTGAAAGTCTTTTTGTTCGTCAGGAACCTGTTTTGCTTGGGCATTATAAGACTTTGTACCCCGGAAGGGAGCAGTACGATAAAAGACCGCTTCCACATAGGGTAAAGCCGCTTCATAAAGCCAAGTAAAAGCCTTTGATTTGGGGATAATTTCGTAGCATTGACCATCAATATAAACGTGATGATAAATCGGCCGGCCAGCGATGGCAAAAATGCCATTAACGAGGAAATTCATGGCATCAGGAACACCTTTAAAGCCGCCTTCATCGTAGATATCAGACATCTCGAAAAATACCGGGGCCATCACTTCCCAGAATAGTCCTAAATTGGAGTAGTAGGACATCATCCGCACCTGTTCCAAAAACATATCGGGGAACAGGTCATAAAGTTTCATCATCACCGGGTTTTTCTTGAAATAGGCCTTAATAGCGCGGTCGGCATTTTGGCGATATTCTTCTGAATCGAGATAGGCATCAAATAAACCCCAACCCATATCGCGGCCATGCCACAACATAGCTTGCATACAAGCTTCAGCAAATTCCATATTAACGCGGTCATGCCAGAGGTGATGGATTAATCTGGGCATTTTTCTGGTTTTACCTTTATCCATGAATTCTAACAATTCAGGGTGAGCGGAACCCGTACCGCGCCAGATGCGTAAATCGGCATTATCGCCAGCGTAATGATTTTGTAGGTCTAGGTATTCTTGGGGTAGAAAATATTTAAAAAAGGGCAAAGGATCGAGGAAAACTCGTTCGGCAATATAGAGCAGATCTCGCCAATAAAAATCCATCGGCACGGCATAAGCTTTATAAATGCCGATAATTTGCATCAGGTTTTCGGGAGTATCCGGCAACATGGATCCACCCGCTTCTAAACGGTGGATAATGTCGGCGAATTCGTGATTAGAAGGGGGAATTTTGGCTTTGATTAATGTCCCAGTCATAGTTTTAGGTAAAGTAATTAGCAGCGGTTACAATAATTCGGAAACAGCAAGGGATAACTAACTATTACTCAAAAATTTACCCCGATTCAACCAGTTGGTTTTTGAGGACTTTTGCGGAGATTTTTTGAAGACAAAACTAGGTTTTGCTTCCCCCGATAAGCTGGCAACCATCGAGTTAGTGGTGGGTTCAATCCAACGGACTAAATAATTGGGTTGAATGCCTAAAAAGACGATTAATACCATTAGGACAAAAGCGGGTATAGTTTCCGATTTCAGGACTTTGGGATAGTAGGCAAGTTTATTATCCAATTTACCAAAACAGGTGCGATTAAGCAGGATAACAAAGTAAACCGCCGTTAAACCGGAAGCGATGATACAGAGAACCGTCTGCACGGGAAAACGGGAGAAACTACCCTGAAAAACGATAAATTCCGCCACAAATCCCACTAATCCGGGGATCCCAGCGCTGGCCATACCGGCGAGAATTAATAGAGCGCTAACCAGGGGTAAACCGCGAATTGGGTTCATTAAACCGTTTAAAACGTCTAAATCTCTAGTTCCGGCTTTGCGTTCGACGATGCCCACCAGATAGAATAAGAGGGCGAGAATGAGACCATGGCTAATCATTTGCGCGACGGCACCAAGGACGCTTAAACCCGTGCCGGCGGCGGCTGCTACCAGTATATAGCCCATGTGACCGATCGAACTGTAGGCCACCATGCGTTTAATGTCTTTTTGGGCAATAGCGCTCAAAGCACCGTAAATAACGCTAATAACGCCGACAATTGCCAGTCCGGGGGCGATTAAAGACCAAGTTTCCGGGAATAATTGCAGACCAAAGCGAACTAAGCCATAAGTACCGAGTTTAGCGAGGATACCACCTAATAAAATTGCTGTAGCGGGGGAAGCTTCCGTATAGGCATCCGGTAGCCAAGTATGGAGAGGTACGAGGGGGATTTTGATGCCAAATCCCACTAACAGCAGAGTTAAGAGCAGTAATTGGGTTTTTTGGGAGAAATCGGCGGTGGAGAGGGAGGAGTAGTCAAAAGTACCACCGTTGAGGAAACCTATGCCTAAAAATGCCGCTAGGACTAATAACCCAGAGACAGCAGTGTAGAGAAGGAATTTAATCGAAGCATAGCCACGTTTTTCGCCTCCCCAGATAGCAATCATCAGATAAAAGGGGATTAATTCTAGTTCATAGAAAACGATGAACAGCAGCAGGTTTTTGGCCATTAATGCCCCAGAAACCCCGGCGTTAATCAGGAGGATTAGGATGTAATAAAGTCGGGGACGCTCTATTTTTTCTTCGCTACTATAGATAGCTATTCCTGTCAAGAAACAGCTTAAAATAATTAACGGTAAGGACAAACCATCGACTCCGAGGTTATAACTTAAACCGATTGGTTTTGCCCATTCGCGGTATTCAGAAAATTGAAAGCCATTACTGGTTAAGTTATATTGAGTCAGCAGATATAAAGACCAAAGGAGGACGGCGGCAACAAAAAAGAGGGTAATTTGACGTAATTTTGCTGGGGCAAATTTATCGGGGAAAAGACCGACGATAATTGCTCCAATTATTGGCAACCAAAGCAGGGTACTGAGCATATTGGTATCGATCGAATTTATAATGACTGGGATGAGAAAAGGATTAGCCAAACGACACGATGACTAATCTAGAATTGACTAAATTAAACTCACTTTGCCGGTATCGAGATCGTAGTAGGCTCCAACAATTTTTAATTGTTTTTTATCTACTAAATCACCCATGACTGGGGACTTGCCTAATTTCTCTACTTGATAGACAACATTGGATTTAATGGCTCGCTCAAGTTTGTTAGAACCGGGTTGTTTTTCAGCCCGATCAACTCCCACCTGTAGGCCATCGATTAAACTACCGATTTGACCCGGGAAACGACCCCCTTCAATGGTGGCTTTTACCGCTCCACAACGAGAATGACCAAGGACAACAATTACCTTGGCTCCTAACACCAACGTGCCGAATTCAAGGCTACCAATTTCTTCGGAAGTGGCTAAATTTCCCGCTACCCGACAAACAAATAGATCTCCTAATCCGCGATCAAAAACGATTTCTGCCGGCACGCGAGAATCGGCACAGCCCAAAATTGCCGCAAAAGGGGCTTGACTTTCGGCCACTTCTGTGAGTCGAGCTTGATCGCGGTTAGGACTTTTTTTTCTTCGTTCCCAGAAACGTTGATTGCCTTCCATGAGCATAGTTAAAGCTTGGTCTGGGTTCAATCCTTGATTTTGAGCCGTTAGCCATGGCTGGGAATTAACGGCGGTTTGGGCGTTAGTTTTGGACAACTGAGAACCCAAAACAGAGGCGGCTAGACTGGTTCCCAAAAAACCACCCCCATAACGGATTAATTGGCGACGAGAGGTATTGAACATAGGTAATTGTTTCCATTAATCAGGACAAATCCTATTGTCAGGGCCGGGGATGCTAAAGAAAAGCCTAAGTTATCAAATCTTTAACTGAAAACTAGAGAAATTTGTGATAGTAGGGGCCAGCAGATGATAATACCAATCAAAGCCACCCCCAAAATAATCGACAGAAAGTAAAATTGGGTCTGGCCCGAGACGTTATATTTCAAACTCTGACCACCAAAAACCGTGGCTAATCCCACCAGGTTAACGATGCCATCCACCAGAAAGGTATCGATCCAGTTAATAATTTGCGAGATTAATCCGACGACAAAAACGATGGTAACTTTATACAATTTGGCTGTATAAAGGTCGTTAGCAAAGAAATCTTGAAGGGCTTTCGGTTGAAAAACGATCGGTTTGGAGATATTTTCATTCAGATAAATATATGCTGCCGGAATTACGCCCCCAGCAGTGGAAAGCACCAAGAGAAAAGCCACTCCCAGATTTAAGTTACTTGGTAATAAATGCCATTGCGCTAATAAAATCGGCAGATGAAGGGCGAAACCCATGGTCACAGTCATGGGGATAACTAAGGGCCAAAGAGCTTCCGGAGAGCGCAGGGTCATCGGTTTGATTTTACCGCCAAAGAAAACGCAAAATTCTCTAGTGACACTAAAGGCAGTTAAGGCATTGACCAACAATAGCACTAATAACAGTAAACCACTGACTTCTGCGAGGCGATCGCCCATGCGGGCCAATGACCAAAAACCACCAAAGGGAGGCAGTGCGACTAAACTAGCGGCACCGACGAGATAACAAATGCCGGAAACGGGACGACGGGACCATAAACCGCCGTATTGGCTTAAATCTTGGCTGATATTATTCCAAACGATGTTACCCACCACCATGACTAACAGGGACATAGCGATCGCATAAGTAAAGAGTAACACTAAAGCTGTTTCCGTTTGTCCGGTGGCCACAGCGATAAAAATCAGTCCCATGTAGGCGCTGACGGAATAGGAAAGGGAGCGCTTGACATCGATCTGTGCGATCGCAATTAACCCCGCACCGATGGCAGTAACAGAGCCAACAATGATCATCACCTGTAAGGTTAAGGGCGATAATTGTAGCACCGGCTCTAATTTCACCAATAACCAAGCGCCAGTGGAAACGACGACGGTATTCCGCAGAATTGTCGCGGGCATCGGTCCTTCCATGGCCTCATCTAGCCATAAATGCAGGGGAAATTGAGCGCATTTGCCCATTGGACCTGCAATCAGGGCTAAACAGAGTAAATTAGCCACATTGGGGTTTAAATTGGCTGTAGCTGCCCATTCTGCTAATTGGTCAAAGTTCCAGGTTCCCGCCAGGGGTAAAAGGGCCACCACTCCCATCAACAGGATTAAATCGCCAATCCGTTTGGTTAGAAAAGCATCCCGCGCCCCCGTTACCACCAGAGATTGATTGAACCAGAAACCAATCAGTAGATAAGTGCCGAGGGTGAGAACTTCTAGCACACAATAGCTGAAAAATAGCGAATTACAGATAACTAGGGCGCACATACCCCCTTCAAAGAGGGCGACGAGAGAATAAAACCTTGCCCAACCCCAATCCATTTCTAGATAGGCGATCGCATATACCTGAGCGGCGAGGTTTAAGCCGGTAATTAGCAGTAAAGCCCCGATATTAACGGCCGAAATCTGCACATCTAAAGATATGCTTAAATCTGCGGCATTTAGCCAATTAAATGCTATAGATTGCGGCGGACGACCCCAAACGGCGAGCAAAGCAAAAAGGCTATGCAAAAAAGCCCAGCAGGTCATGATCAAGTTCAGATAACCGGCCGGTCGCGGGCCGGTTTGCCGGATAATACCGGGAGACCAGGGTAGAGCGAGAAGTGCGCCGGCGAAGGCATAAAGAGGTACCAACCAGATAGTCTGGCTGAAGGACTCGAACATATAACCACCTCAAGAAGAAAAATGATCCTGAATTAAAGTTTAAGGTTTAATGGCTCACTAATAAGCTGTCACCATTTTTTAACGGGGCATGAATGGGGATGGTTTGACTAGCTTCCAGCAGGTATTTTAAAAAAGCATCGGCAATCACGGAAAGTTGTTTTCCAGCCAGATAACAAACGTACCAATTGCGCTGAATTGGAAACTGTTCCACGTCGAGGATGGCTAATTCGCCGTTTTCCCCTTCCGAGATGAGAGTATGCTTAGATAGTACCGATATTCCCAAACCCCCAGAAATAGCCTGTTTAATCGCCTCGTTACTGCCTAATTCCAAGCGCACCTTTACCTTAATATCGTGGAGATTAAATAATTTTTGTACCGCTTGGCGGGTTCCAGATCCCGACTCGCGCATAATAAAAGGTTGATGGTTGAGGCACTCAAGGGGAAGATTTTTCTGGCCCACCAATGGATGATCTCGTCGCGCCACCACCACTAGGGGATTTTCTAGGAAAGACTGAGAACAAAGTTCCACTTCTTCCGGCGGTTGACTGAGAATATACAGGTCATCCTCGTTATTTAACATTCGCTCTTGCAGTTTCTGATGATTAGTCACTTGCAGGGCGATGTCAATACCGGGATACTGTTGACAGAATGCCCCTAGTAATCGCGGTACAAAGTATTTAGCGGTAGTAATTACGCCTAAAGTTAGCTTTCCCTGTCTAGTTCCCTTAATATCGGCCACTTTCATTTGAAAGTTGTCCAATTTCTTAAAAATCTCTTGACAGGTGAGCAGTAATTCCTGACCCGCTTCGGTTAAAAATAAACGTTTGCCAATTTGCTCGAATAGCGGTAAACCCACGGCTTTTGTGAGTTGTTTGACTTGGGTTGAGACGGTAGGTTGAGTGATAAATAACTCCTCGGCCGCCTTGGTAAAGCTACTGTGTCGAGCGGTAGCCTCGAAAACCCTTAACTGGTGCAGGGTTGCCTGTATCAAGTTCTTATCCTCTTCTCAATAACAACTATTTGTCACCATCAATCCTAACGCCTTTATAGATTCTAGTCAATTAACTTTTTGATAAATATAGACTCTACTAGATATAACCGCAGCTTAAGACCTTTTGTCAGCCATCAGCTTTTTTCTCCCTCCTCCCCTCTCCCCCTCTCCCCCACTCCCCCATTACCCCATTCTCCCCACTCCCCAATTCATAATTCATAATTCATAATTCATCATTCATAATTATCTTGCTACAATCAGAAAACAACCATCTATTAAAATTAAAAGACAATGGTTAGTTATCTTGATATTGACGACGATCTTCTTTTCCCAGATAGTGATGGTCAACCGATGGCAGATAATACCGAACAATATGAGTGGATTGTCAAAATTAAGGAGAATTTAGAAATTATCTTTGCCGATGACCCTAGGGTGTTTATTGCTGGAGATTTACTCTGGTATCCTCTGCGTTCTACTTTGGTTTCACCGGTTGCTCCCGATGTCATGGTAGCTTTTGGCCGTCCCAAAGGACGAAGGGGTTCCTATCGTCAATGGCAGGAGGAAAATATCGCTCCTCAAGTGGTTTTTGAAATTCTATCACCGAAGAATACAAAAGCAGAAATGAGTCGAAAATTAGAGTTTTATGACACATATAATGTAGAAGAATACTATTTATATAACCCGATGCGCTGTCGTTTACAAGGTTGGCAAAGACAGGGAGAAAATTTAAGAGAAATTATCCCCATCAATGACTGGATAAGTCCCCGCTTAGGTATGCGTTTTATCTGGGATAAATCTAGTTTAGAATTGTATCGTCCCGATGGAGAGAAATTTTTAACAACTGTTGAGTTAGAGTCTCAAATGCGTCAAGAAAAGAAACGCGCTGATAAAGAAAAGAAACGCGCTGATAAAGAAAAGAAACGTGCCGATAAAGAAAAAAAACGTGCGGATCGACTAGCGGAACGCTTACAGGCGTTAGGATTAACCTTAGAAGAAGAATAATACCATGCCATTACTTTGGAAAAATGGTATTTAGATTAAGTTTTTTCATAGGTTATTAGTAAACAATAATCAGTGAACTGATAACTGATAAGTAGGTAGGCGTTAAAAATTATCAGATGCCCCCCTTATTAAGGGGGGATTAAAGGGGGGACTAAGGGGGGATCGGCACCCCCCTTATCAAGGGGGGCAGGGGGGATCGAACCTAAAATCCATTTTTAATTTAATTCTAGGCGATCGAGAACGATATCGGTGATACACTTAATTCGGTATAAACAGGCTTTAGTATCTGTGGAGTTGAAAGTGCCATTTTCCCAATATTTGTTACTACCGGCACCACCCCCACAAACCCCAAAATAATCGCAGTTTTGCCGACATAAATCGACTCCACCGCGCATATCAGCGTAAATTTGTTTAAATTTCTCGGTTTCACAGATAGATTCCAGAGAATCGGTCAAAACATTACCAAAGATAAAATCGCCGTAGGGTTGAGTTTTAATCGATAGTAATTCCGGATCAAAGGTGGAAAAATTACCTTGATTATCAAAATTGACAATCATAAAAGGTCGATTCATATCGGTATTTTCTAAGCGTTCATCCGTATAAATCAAACTACAGATCGATTCAAATTCTCGCAGCTTAAATTCTCCTTGTTTGGCCGTGACTAACTGCCAAAATCTGGCAATAAACTGGCGATAACGTTGTTCAATACCTAATTTATCTAAGGAAGATTGTGAATGAATACCCTCAGTTTCTTCCATATTAAAAGCCACATCGGTAAGACCATGATCCCAAAAAAAGTTAAAAATTTCGTCGGGATAGTCGAGGGAATCTTCTGTTAAAACAGCGATGATACTGACATCAATTTCATGTTTTTGCAAGAAAGAAATCCCCCGCATTGTAGCAGCATGACTGCCAGTTCCCTTACGATTTTGCCGGTGGATATCGTGAATAAAAGCCGGTCCATCAAGACTGACTCCCACATAAACATCATGCTTTTTAAATAATTGACACCAAGCATCGTTAATATAAGTGGCGTTAGTTTGTACTGAATGACGAAAACAGTAACCCTGCTGATTATATTTCTCGCTAACTTCCGCAATTTTAGCAAAGGCACTTTCATAAAAACTGATGGGAACTGCTAAGGGTTCGCCGGCGTGCCAGCAAATGGTAAAATCATTTTGGAGAAAACGACTACTAAAAACCCTCTGAAAAATCGGCTCGATTAAATCTAAGGATAGGGTATTTTTTAAATGGCGATCGGGTAAATAACAGTAATCACAATTGAGATTACAAAAAGAAGTCGGCTGCACGACTACTAAAGTAATTGGACCACAATCCGACCAATCTATATTTGTGTTTTTTTCCATCATTCTATTTTTAATATTCTCACTTAAGTATGATAACTGATTCTGGGGAGTCTATCTTAATTTTACCTATACTATTTCCTATTCCCTCAATAATAAATAATATAATTGACCGGGAGTATTAATTAAACCGGCTCGCTCGCCAGCATTTTTTCCTGTTCCCATAAAAATATCTACCCTCCCAGTACCTTTAATCGCGCTGCCAGTATCTTGATCGAGAACATAGCGACTAACTAATTTTTTATTAAGATTTCCCTGGGGAATTTCTGTCTCAATTACTGCTAAAGCGCCGGGGGGAAAAATACTTTTATCTGTAGCGATCGATCTTTCGGGTAAAACTGGAACTCCAATGCTACCAGTAGCGGGTGCGCCGTGGGTTTCTCGAAAGAAAATAAACCGATTATTGCGGGGAATATAATTCTTTAATTGCTCGGGATTACTTCTGAGAAAATCCAAAACCATTGGTAAGGTTAACCCCTCGGCGGGAAAAATACCATCGGCAATCATTTCTTTTCCCAGACTTGTGTAGGGATGCTCGGTATTGCCATCAAAACCAATGCTCATAATTTGACCATTAGGTAAACGTAATTTCGCCGAACCTTGCACATGAACTAAATAAGCTTCTAAGCGATCTTTTAACCAGACTAATTCGTATCCCGCTAGACGGCTATTTTCCCCCAGTAAACCATCTTTTCCCTCTAATTCTACCCTAGCTGGATGGGGTTTTGACCAGCGAGAAAAGTTAGAAGGTCGGCGATAGAGAGGATATTTATACTCGGCGTTTTTTTGCCGACTTGCTTGATAAATTGGCTCAAAATAACCAGTAAATTTAACATTTCCTTGGCTATCATTACCCAAAGAACGATACCAAATAAATTCTTTTTTAACTGCCTTTTGTAGAGCTGCGGGAGTGGGAGAATTCTGCACTAATTGACGAAAACGTACTAAGGAACGCTGCACTCGCTGACGAGTTATTTCAGGAATAGGATAATTTTGATAGGCGCGGATCGCTGCCGAGCTATTCAGATAACGTAAACTATGATCGATCGCTTGTAGGAGGTTTTTTTTGTCCGTTAGCAGTCGTTCATCGTATCCCGTAGATGTTCCTAATTCTGAGATTTCAAAACGTTCTAGGGGCAAATTTGCGGGGGTGAGGGCAATTAATCCCAAGCTGAGGGGGAGGAGTGTCAAAAGGTGTTTCATGGTGACAGGAGTGGGCAGCTATTGACTAGATTAAGTAGGTAGGCGTTAAAAATTATCAGACACCCCCCTTATCAAGGGTAGGGTTGATTCATGAATCAACCCTACCTTATCAAGGGAGGCAGGGGGGATCGAACCTAAAATCCATTTTTAATTTAATTATTAGGATAGTTGTTGCCGATAAATCTTAATTTGTTCCAAGCGAGGGCCGACCTTAGAAATGATGGTAAATTCTAAATTTTGGTAATATAATTGTTCTCCCACCTTCGGTATTTTTTGCCAATGATGGAGAACAAAACCTGCTAGGGTTTGGTATTCATCGGCCAAGGGTAAACTTAAATTTAATGCTTTGTTCACGTCCTCTAAATTCATTTGTGCTTGTACGAGAAAAGTCGATTCATCGAGGAGTTGATATTTTACTGTTCCCGATTCATCACTAGGGGAAAAAGTTCCCAGAATCTCGCCGATTAAATCTTTTAGGGTTAATAAACCGGCTGTTCTGCCAAATTCATCCACAATGATAACCATCTTTAAGGATGATTCCCGCATCACTGTTAGTAATTCATTTAAAGCAGTTGTTTCGGGGAAAAAACGAACAGGTTTTAACCAAGGTTTAATCGGGGTTGTTAAATTTAACTGACCTTCGGCAAGGGGTAAAGCTAAATCTTTAAAATCGATCAAACCACGGATATCATCACCGGAATCTCCTTCCACAGGATAACAAGAATAGCCACTGTTAACTACTTGGAGCAGTAATTCCTCAAAAGTTGCGGTCGAGGAAATAGCTATTAAACGGTTATGGGGAACCATGATTTCTGCGGCAGTGATTTCGCTAAACTGGAAAACATTATTTAAAATTTTCCTTTCCGCTGCTTCTAATCCCGTTAATTCCCCTTCCATGCTGATAATTAATTGTAATTCCTCGGAAGTTACCCGACTAGAACGCTGTAGATCCACTTCGGGGATACGGGTTAAAACCAATAAAAAACGAGTTGATTGATTAAGAATACCGATAAAAGGCTTAAAAATCCTGGAAATAACCCCAATAGGTGCAGCTAATAATCGCGCCATCGGTTCGGCATAAATTAACGCTAGGGATTTGGGATAAAGTTCCCCAAAAACTATCTGGAGATAGGCCACGATTAAAAAAGCTAGACAAAGAGAGAAACCATGGGAGAGAAGATTTTGCCAGTTTAAAGAAAAGGGTAAAAAACTTAGTAATTTCTTCACAAAAACGGTCATGGTACTCTCCCCGATCCAACCTAAAGCTAAACTAGAAAGGGTGATACCTAATTGGGTAGTGGAAAGTAAGCGATCGAGACTTCTTTGTAGAGATTGGACCGTCTGCGCTGGCACATCTCCCGCAGCCACTAGCTGACTGACGCGGGTACGACGGACAGACACAAGCGAAAATTCGGCCGCTACGAAAAAAGCATTGAGCGCGATTAGTAAAAAGACTAAAATTAAACGAGTCAATAAATCCTGATTATCCATAGCGAAAAGGCAAAACTCGCCTTTTTTAAAGCCTATCCTTTGGTTTCTTCCTTTGATTGCGGTTTGTTTTTCTGTTGTTGCATATAAACTCTCACTCTTTTCAGCACCTCTTCTTCCTTCACGGGGATAAAAGTTTGATTGCGACCATAACTGGTGCGATCGTTGGTAAACTTTTTAGCGGGGTTGATATCCGGTTGACTGACTCCCTTCAGGGAGGCGAGTCCCAATTGATAGGCTACCCAACCGCTACCGAAGCCGGCGGCTAACATGGCTACCATCAAAAGGAGTCCTAACTGCAAGGAGGTGCTGATTGCAAATTTTTTCATCTTGGTGGGGCTGAATTTTCACGTTCAGAGTAATTACCGATCTATAATGAGTTAATAGTATAACCCAGGGTTGGCCGAGCGGTTGAGGCAACGAACTCATAATTCGTGCTAGGCAGGTTCAACTCCTGCACCCTGGATAGTTTTGATGGCTTCAGGCGATCGGCTTTGACTGCACTAGAGTAGGCGGCGGTGACAGATTACCTGACCATTTTCAGCTGCTTTGAGAACAGAAATACAATCATTAATTTTATCCTTTTCATTTTTCAGGAAAGCTAAAAAAACACAAGAATCCCAGTAGTGTAGCTTTTTTGTTGGACGAATCAATTTCCCAATGCTGGGTAATAGCCAATCCTGTTTTGAAAAGCTGACAACAATCAATCATATAGTCATTGCCAAAAAGCTCGAACCATTAAAAATTTGATTTCCCCAAAACTTTGCGCTTTAAAGCTAGAACACGAGGACGCGCACCTTGACTAGAAAATCCTAACCCTTCACGGAATATTTCGGGCATATAATAACGAACTGCATCTTCTTTATCCTTGTCCTCATAAATTACTCCCATTTGCTCAAGAACATTGACTTGAGTGCCATCCAGATTAAACTGTTCTAGAGAAAAAGGAATTTTTCTATCACTATATTTAGGTAAACTTTCTTCTACCCAGCTTTTAAATATAGGATATTCTTCCTTAGACTCGTCAACTTTTTCTTCACTACAGGGTTTAAGCGCTCGTCGAATCGCTTGGGGAGGTAACAGTCTAGTATTCGACCATTTAGTAAATTGTATTTCTTCTTTTTTTTCTACAGTAATATTAGCAGCATGGTACAAAAATCTCACAATATCCCGCGCTTGTAGTCTTCCATTAAAATCGGTTAAAGCGGCAAAAATCCAATTGTCTGACTTAGCTTCCCTTGCATTATCTGCTCCTAATTTTTTGCCCCAAAGTCGTTCTAGTTTTTCTTTTAAATCTTCAATTGAACAATCGAATAAATCTTGATGGTTAGCATTAATAACCGATGATTGTATGCAGAGCCAATAGGAAAGTTTAAGAAACGATTCTAGATTCCAAGATAGATCATAGTTACCATATAAGCTTTCAAATTGTTGCGAGTTTTGTGTAATTGTATATCTCAAGAAATCTCGACGCAGAAAGACAATCAAGCCGAGATTAGATTGCCGAATTTCTGATAATTTATTGGGTAAATGATCGATCAAGGCTTTCAAGGCTTTTCGTTGAAGGTTATCATTGGCAACATTAGGAAAAGCATCTTCTAATCCATCAAATAAAAATATAATCTTCGAGTTTTTTTGTTGAAGGTATTCATGCAGTTTTTGTAATTGACAATTTTCAGAATTATAACCTAAAACTCTCGAAATTTCTTTGATCCAAAAATTTGTCCAATCAACCTCATTCCAATCCTGATTTGATAGCGACTGTATGATTCTGTCTCTTAAATCCGAGAAGGAAAATTGATAATCATTATTAAGAAAATTATTAACATTTTGCCGTGCTTGCTCAAGAATATCTTTGGCATCCTCTGCTAAATTTTTTGATTGCAGTAAAGGAAATATTAAACCGAGATTTTCTCGGGAATTTTCTTGATTTTGAGGATCAACTTTATTTAAAAAATTTTCCCAAGACTGTAGGCGAGATAGCTGAATATAATTAAAGGTTTTTCCCGCACCTTTAGCACCAATTGAGATAACATTAGGTAGTTTATCTTGAAAATTACGAGCGAGATTTTTCAATGGCTCGGTAATGAGTAAATCTTCCCCTTCTCCCTTTTCTGCATAAATATATTTATTGCAAGTATCCCTGAGTTTTTTCACATCATCTAAGGAGTTATCTGAAGGTGTGGCTGATGCAATGCTATTATTAGATAATTCATCTTCTGCCCATTGTCTTGCCAGTTCCATCAAGGAAGTTGAACTTAATTTGTTTTGAGCTTCATCCCAATTGTTAACATATAGTAACTCTTGGGCGAAATAAGTTTCTTTAATATCCAGTCTAGTAGTATATAAACTCTCATTTTTGGGTTGAACATAAGCCGACTGTAATTGCTCTAAAATATTCTCAAATGCTGATAAATTTCTAACTTCTGGAGTTAAAAAACTAATAATTATCGAAGGATCATAATAATTATCATCCTTTACTTTTGAATCACTGGGAGCTAGTAAGCCAATTTTTTCTAAAACCATCCTGACACCTCGCCAAGATTGCTCATTAACTGTTGTTACTAAAAATCTTTGGATTCTAGAGTCAAATAAAATTGGGCTAGAAATTTCACTTAATCCTGCTCTTAAATCAATAAATATATAATCTACTGCTAATTTTTGCCCTAATTGATGAATTGCATCCCCTACCTCCCAAGCACCCGATGGATTTCTAGCTAAATTTTCTGGCAGTATAGGAGTATCTAAGAGTTCTTCTTCTTCAATAAAAGCGGGTAAAAAATATAAAGTTGATTTATTTTGCTGTTTGGCAGTTTTCTGAATTTCTTGAGTTACCCAAGAGAGTGCCACCTCTAGAGATGGCTTGGGATATTGATAAACTTCTAAAAAATTGATCAAAGATACGGTTGCCTCTTGATTGTCATACCTTTGCCAATAGGTTAACCCCGGAGCCTCTAAATCTGAGTCAATAACTAAAATTTTAACTGGTTTATTTATCTCTTTTGCTCTTGCCAAAAGAGCAAGAATATAAGCGGCTAAATGTAGGGTTCTTCCCACACCACCTTTAAAAGAATAAAAAGCAATAATTTCTGGCTTATCTCGATAAGCATTGGCTAAAAAATTATCCGATTGATTTGAATCTGGATTTTCTTTTAAATAAGCGACTTCCTGCCAAAAAGGTCGAATCGATGCCGAAAGGCAAGCACTATTATCTATTAAAATAAATTCTACAGGAATAGAAGCATTGTCAATATCTAGCTGAATAATTTGTTCTGATTCTTGATACCAATCTCCGAACCATTCTTTTAATATTGAGTTAGCTTTTGGTTGATCATCTTGATTTTGAATACCAATCTCTAAAGCACTACTAAAACAACTAATTTTAACAATACTATCAGGTAAGTCATTTCCGTTAGCGGTTTCGCGAGCAATTTTTCTTTTAATATCAAACCAAGTTAGTAATGGCCGTCTTCTCATAGTCCCTGCAACTCCTGTGCAATCCAACTTAATATATCTAACAATTTTTTTTCTAATTCATTATCCTTAATATTTTCACAGCCTCCCCCATATCGCCACATTTGATTAATTTCACCGCAAGAAAGCTCTCTCTCTTGATTATTTTTTAAAGGTTTCATACTTAATTGTGAGGGAAGTTTTAGTTTTTCTCCCGCAGCTAGTTTGTCTAGTAACTTATTTATATCATGCCGCACTTCAAGTAATTCTCGACAAGAATCGGTGCAATCTTTACTTTGTCTTTTCAGTAAAACCGCTTTGAGACCACATTCAACCGAGTAAAATAGCAATAAACGATGAGCGTTAGTTCTGGTTTCGACCTTTGCCGCTCGTTGATTTTCTCTCCATGCTTTTTGTAGTTCTCTGTCTGTAAAAGGAATCACCCAGTCAACCCTTTGCACGATATAGTTCCATCTTAAACACAAAAAACCCGCTGGCGCGGGCTTTTTCCACAAAATCAAAGTTTAATTAACCTAACAACGCTTTTGCCTTCGCTACCACGTTATCCACGGTAAAACCAAACTTCTCTAGAATCACACCCCCTGGAGCAGAAGCGCCGAAGGTATCAACCCCCAACACATCCCCCTCATCGGTGATGTAGCGATGCCAACCCATGGTTGAACCCGCTTCCACCGCGAGACGTTTTTTCACTGCTTTCGGCAGTACCGATTCTTTGTATTCTGCCGATTGTTCCTCGAATAGCTCCCAACAGGGCATAGAAACGACGCGAGCTTTAATTCCTGCTTCTTTTAACACCGCAGCCGCTTTATCGCAGAGATACAACTCGCCACCCGTACCGATGAGAATGACATCGGGAGTACCTTCAGAATCGGTGATAGTATAAGCACCTTTAGCCACACCCTCCAGGGAAGTTCCCGCTAAATTGGGCAGATTTTGACGGGAGAGAGCCAATAAAGTCGGGCGTTTCTTTTCGCTCACCGCTACTTTATAAGCACCGGAAGTTTCCGTACCATCTCCCGGACGCATGACTAACAGGTTAGGAATAGCGCGCAGAGAAGCAACGTGTTCCACGGGTTGGTGAGTCGGTCCATCTTCCCCTAGGGCAATGGAATCGTGAGTCATTACCCAGATGACGCGAGTTTCTGACAAGGCCGATAAACGGATAGAATTCCGCATATAGTCGGTGAAAATCAGGAAAGTCGCCCCGTAGGGAATCAATCCCGTGTTATGGAGAGCAATACCGTTACAAATCGCCCCCATTGCGTGTTCCCTTACGCCAAAGTGAACGTTACGCTCCTGATAACTGCCTTTTTGGAAATTACCAAAATGCTCTAATTCGGTGTAGTTAGAGTGGGTTAAATCCGCTGAACCACCGATTAAACCGGGTAAAACCCCCGCAAGGGCATTTAAGCAGATTTCCGAGTGTTTACGACTAGCGAGAGCCTTATCTTCGGGTTTATAAACCGGTAAAGCTTGCTCCCAACCTTCCGGCAGTTGACCGGTGGTTAACTGCTCAAATAAAGCCGCTTCTGCGGGATATTTAGCCTGATATTCGTTAAATAACTTATTCCAGTCCGTTTCTGCCGTCGCTCCCTTGTCCACTGCTTGCCGGAAACGATTTAACACCTCATCGGGAACCACAAACGGCTCGTATTGCCAACCTAACGCTTTCCGGGTTAACTCGATTTCTGTTGCTCCTAAAGCTGCCCCGTGAACATCGGCGGTATTAGACTTATTGGGGGAACCATAACCGATGGTGGTGGTGATTTTAATCATCGAGGGTTTATCGGTGACAGCTTTGGCAGCAGCGATCGCATTGGCAATGGCATCTAAATCGGTGTTACCATTCTCGACGTGCTGAACGTGCCAACCGTAGGCTTCAAAACGCTTGCTCACGTCTTCGGTAAAAGCGATATCGGTGGAACCATCGATCGAGATATGGTTATCATCATAGAGAGCGATTAACTTGCCTAAACCCCAGTGACCGGCTAAAGAACAAGCTTCCCCAGAAATCCCCTCCATATTGCAACCATCACCCAAAATGACATAGGTGTAATGGTCGATAATTTTGGCATCCGGTTTGTTGAAACGGGCTGCTAAATGGGCTTCTGCTAGGGCCAAACCCACACCATTGGCAATCCCTTGACCCAGGGGACCAGTGGTCACTTCTACCCCTTCCGTGACGAAATTTTCGGGGTGGCCGGGGGTTTTCGATTTCCACTGCCGGAATTGTTTAATTTCCTCTAGGGGAACGCTATCGTATCCGGTCAGGTACATCAAAGCGTACTGCAGCATACAACCGTGACCGGCGGAGAGAACAAAACGATCGCGATTGACCCATTGGGGGTTTTTCGGGTTAAAACGCAGGAATTGATCCCAGAGGACAAAGGCCATGGGAGCGGCTCCCATGGGCAGTCCGGGGTGTCCGGATTTAGCTTTTTCCACGGCATCCACCGCTAAAAAACGTACCGCATTAATACAAAGTTCTTCGAGGGATTGGGAGACTACAACCATAATGTTTTTTAGAATGAACTACAAAAATAAGACCAGGTTAAAGAGGGAGCCACTCACAGATTACTCTTTCAGGGGCATCGACTCAAGCATATTTTCTAAAAGCTAAGGTGACGTTATGGCCACCAAATCCAAAGGAGTTGGAAAGGGCAGCGTTAACTATCTGCTGACGACTTTCGTAGGGGACGTAATCGAGATCACAATCGGGGTCAGGATTGTCCAGGTTGAGAGTCGGGGGAATCCGATCATTAGCGATCGCCATTACCGTGGCCACGGCTTCAATACCGCCAGAACCGCCTAAAAGGTGGCCTGTCATCGATTTGGTGGAACTGACGGGGATTTGGTAGGCCGATTCTCCTAAAGCTTTTTTAATCGCCTTGGTTTCCGTGGGATCATTGGCCCCTGTACTGGTGCCGTGGGCGTTGATATAGCTAATTTCCGCCGGAGTTAAACCGGCATCTTTGATCGCTAATTCGATCGCTCTGGTGGCCCCACGACCATCGGGAACCGGTGCCGTCATGTGATAGGCATCGCAAGTCAGACCATAACCGATCATTTCGGCGTAAATCCGCGCCCCACGGGCCAAGGCCGTTTCTAATTCCTCTATAATCAAGATTCCTGCCCCTTCCCCCATGACAAAACCATCCCGGTCTTTGTCAAAGGGACGACTGGCCCGGGTGGGGTCATCGTTGCGGGTGGACAGGGCCTTAGCGGAGGCAAAACCAGCCAATCCTAGAGGGGTAACGGCGGCTTCCGTCCCACCGCAGATCATTCCTTTGGCCAAACCCCTTTGTACTAGACGAAAAGCATCGCCGATGGCATTGGAACCAGCAGCACAAGCGGTCACGGTACAGTTACTCGGTCCCTTGGCCCCCGTGTGGATGGCGGTTAAACCAGCGGCCATATTGGCAATCATCATCGGGATCATGAAAGGACTACACCGGCCCGGACCTTTTGTCAAGTAAATTTCCTGTTGATCCTCCAGCACTTTTATGCCACCCACGCCCGTACCGATTAGTACACCTATATCATCGGCATTGAGAGCGTCGATAACTAATCGAGAATCTTGCAGCGCTTGCAAACTGGCGGCGACGGCAAATTGAGCGAAACGGTCCATGCGCTTTGCCTCTTTGCGATCCACATATTCGTGGGGGTCAAAACCTCGCACTTCCCCAGCAATGCGACAAGCGTGACGGGAGGCATCAAAGTGGGTAATTAAACCAATGCCACTTTTGCCGTTGATTAAGCCTGTCCAATAGTCTGCTAGATTATTGCCGAGGGGAGTGATCGCACCCATCCCCGTGATGACAACCCTTTTTAATGGCAATTCTGTCATGTTTGTTCAAAAATAAGGGCAGATTTTGCCCCAGATATTTAATCCTAATTGTCAATTTTCCCGCAATAATTAGGCGGTTGCTCCTACTTTCTCGTTAATATACTCGACAGCTTTGCCCACAGTGTCAATTTGTTCGGCTGCGTCGTCGGGAATTTCAATATCAAATTCTTCCTCTAAAGCCATCACTAACTCGACCACATCAAGGGAATCCGCTTTCAGATCATTGGCAAAGCTTGCTTCAGCGATAACTGTATCCGGATCCTCTACTTCTAATTGTTCCACAACAACTTTTTTAACTCGATCGAAAATGTCTGCACTCATGGATGTCAATTTTTATCCGCTGGTTTACCGGACTCTAGCCTCTAGGGTCTGGGGAAATGGGGCGGTGTTACCATTTCCGACAATAAATTTCGGTTAGCTTTTTCACTGACCATTTTTCATCTTACTGGAAGTTGTTCCCCTCTTGATGAAGTTTTTTGCGGTCATCGGGGTAGTGGGGTAGTGGGGTAGTGGGGTAGTGGGGTAGTGGGG
>NZ_JAJTDH010000098.1:0-10415 GCF_021300285.1 Microcystis sp. 49638_E5
CCGTTAGCTCATTACCCGGCGCAGCCAGTCTCTTCGTTGTCGGTTTAGATGGCCGAATTTGGAGCAAGTTCTATGATCCCAGAATTGCAGATGCTAAATGGTCTGATTGGTTCCCCCTCGGAGATAACACATTTCCACCAACATCGGTGGTAACTGCCATCAGCGGAGTGCCTGGTGGGGTGACATTGTTTGTGGTCGGCTATGACCGAAAGGTGTGGAGCCAGTATTACGATCCTCGCGTTGAAAACCCAGCGTGGTCAGGATGGTTCCCTCTTTAAACCTATTCTTACTGGTTCGGCTACTGGGATCTGTTTTAAAACATGCCCCAGAATTTTCATGCAAGCCTCTGGTTATTACTTGATAGAGGATTTGAACTTCTGACCTCCAAGGTACCGGAGGTGTCTTTTCTCTCCCTAATGGCTTGCAGACGCCGCTGGTGCTGAGTTTGAGGTTAATGGCAGCCCCTGAGCGCGGAAAATGGGATGTCAAAAAAATGTTTGATATTATGCTTGAAATTTCTAAAACCTCTCTTAAAGTATTAGGCAGTGAGATATTTAATCAGATAACCAAAAGTAAATAACTAAAACAAAGATTTATTAAATCAAAATAGGTTGAAAATGGCAAGAAATGCAACAAACGAATTATTACAAAAAGCTAAAAAATCAAAAAGTGACGAGTTTTATACACAGCTTTCAGATATAGAAAGCGAATTACAGCATTATAAAAGTCATTTTGAAAATCAAGTAGTTTATTGCAATTGCGATGACCCCCGAATTAGTAACTTTTTTAATTATTTTACCTCAAATTTTAATGAATTAGGTCTTAAAAAAATAATAACATCTTGTTATAGAGAGCAAGTAAAAAATTTATTTAATACAGAAGAAGATGAAAAAGGGTTTTTCTTTGAATATACAGGTACAGAAGGCGAAAAAAACAAACCAAGTTCAACTGACCTAGTTTACTTTAATGGAGATGGTGATTTTCGTAGTTCGGAAAGCATTGAACTATTAAAGCAGTCCGATATTGTTGTTACCAATCCCCCATTTTCATTATTCAGAGAGTATGTAGCTCAATTGGTTAAATACGATAAAAAGTTTTTGATAATTGGAAATATTAATGCAATAACCTATAAAGAAATTTTCAAACTTATTAAAGAAAACAAGGCGTGGTTAGGAATAAATCTTGGTAGAGGTATTTCAGGTTTTATTGTACCTGAACACTATGAACTATATGGAACAGAAACTCGAATAGATAACTCTGGTAATAGAATAATCTCACCGAACAATTGTTTATGGCTTACTAATTTAGATAATTTTAAGCGGCACGAAGATATAGAACTCACAAAAATATATTTTGGCAACGAAGTTCAATATCCAAAATATGACAATTATGATGGAATTAATATTAATAAAACACAAGACATACCAATAGACTATAAGGGATATATGGGAGTGCCAATAACATTTTTACATAAATTTAATCCCGACCAATTTGAAATAATTAAATTCAGGAAAGGGAATGATGATAAAGATTTATCAGTAAATGGGAAATGTCCGTATTTTAGAATACTAATAAAGAATAAACGAATACAAACTGAATATATTGATTTAACTGACAAAGAAAGATAAGGTATAACAAATCGTTGTACCTGACATTTTTCCGCTACGATCCAAAATGTCGGTGAAATCGATCGTTATGCTCCAAACTTAGTGCGATGTCGAAGGCACTGCTACGCAATGCGATCGCCATCGCCGTAGGGTGCGTTCCCTAATATGGCTACTGCTGCTCCACTAATAGATTTTTGGGGAACGCACCATGCACATTGATTGAAACTGTGGGTTAAAGTGCGATCGCCGATTTTAATAAGCTACATTAACAACAATACTTAAAGAGAAGGCTTAAAATGGTTAAAGTTAAATCAACTTTGTACACGACAGCAAAAGTCCTACCGGGAAATAGAATTGAAATTGAATCTCCAGAGCTGACTGTAGGACAAACTGTTGAGGTAGTTATTTTGGTTGAAGAAGTTAGTTCTGATTCTTCTACCAGCGAATATATCTCTCCATCCTTAAAACAGCGTCTTGCTTTTCTGAAGTTACCAATGACTGAACGGAGGAATATTCTCAAAAGTCAAGCCGATATAATGCTCTCTCACTATCAACAAGATTCTGAATGGCAGGAGTTAATGGCAGGTGACATCATTGAGTATTAACCCTGAGCTGCCAAAACGTGGAGAAATTTGGTTAGTCAACTTCGATCCTACTGTTGGTGCAGAAATCAAAAAATTGCGTCCTGCTGTCGTCATCAGTTCCGATTCAGTAGGAAAGCTTCCTATCAAGCTTATTGCTCCTATTACAGACTGGAAAACATATTTTTCAGCAAATTTCTGGCACGTTAAAATTGAACCTAACAGTATCAATGGATTGAATAAAGCTTCTGCAATTGATACTCTTCAACTAAGGGGGGTGGATTTACAAAGGTTTATTCGTAAATTAGGAAGCGTTTCTGAAATTACAATACTGGAAATTGTAGCCGCCATTGCTACTGTAATCGAATTTGAGATCTAACAAATCATTGCACCCGACTAATAAAAAGCGACTGATGCTGGAAAATAGACCAAAATGGCGGGTGAATTCAGCTGGTAGGGTGCGTTCCCTAATGTGGTACTACTCCACCGATCGATTTTGGGGAACGCACCATGCACATTGATGGAAACTGTGGATTTAAGTGCGATGTCGAAGGCACTGCGTAGCAGTACACCGCTCTGGTGGGTTAGGTTAACGGCAGACCCCCAACTGTGATCTTTGACTTCATGCCAATTTGTGCGGACTGTATTCAGGTGTTACCTGCTGTGATAGTTAGTAAGTGAGCCTGTTCGTTGAGTTGAGGAGTAAAATAGGAGAAGTCCTAATCTAAGATTTAGTAATGGATAGAAGCATTATAGAACGGCAACCGCTAATTGAAGCAGTCAAGGCTCTCCCTGATGAGGCTTTAGTGGAACTGTCTAATTTTCTTGACTATCTTCGCTATAAAGCAGCCTATCAAAGAGAACTGACCACTCATTCTTCTAGTTTTCTGCTTGCAGTTGCAGGTTTAGGCAACTCTGGTCAAGAGGATATTTCAGAACGTGATGAAGAGATTCTAGGCAATGAGATTGATCCGGTGTCCGGCTGGAATCTTAACCCAAGCAATTCAGTATGACGGCGATACTTGACACCAGTTTTTTGTTTGCCTTAACCGATCAGGGCGATCGCAATCATCAACGGGTGTTGGCTATTGCTCAAAGCGTGAATGAGCCATTGGTTCTACCTGTCGTTGTCCTGCCTGAGGTCTGCTATCTGATTGCATCAAGATTGGGCCACCAAGCAATGCGCCGTTTTGTATCCAGTATGACACCTGATGCGGTTCAAGTTGAACCTGTAATCCCAGAAGACTTGGTACGAGTGCATGAGATATTGGAACAATATGCTGACAATCAGCTTGACTTTACAGATGCAGCGATCATTGCCATAGCTGAAAGGCTTACTATTACTCGCGTTTACACACTTGATCGCCGAGATTTTTCGATTATTCGTCCAAGTCACTGCGATTACTTTGAGTTATTTCCTTGAACCGCCAGCTAACACTGCGTGGCAGCGGACGGTCAAAATTCGTCGCTGCTGAGCTTGCTTTCTAATGCCGTCGCTGATTTGATCCGTTAGCGATCGAGCGCGCTACGCACCGATCGGGTTCTGGACTTCCCCGTTGACAAAAAGGCATAACCTGTGCTGTAGGGGGGATTAAGAGAATTTCCGATACCCTCTTACTGGGTACAAATTAAGAAAACCTCTAATAAATCTAACGCCGTACAAACTCCTCGTCAATAGCAAATCAGGTTATACTTCACACCCCACACCCCACACCCCACACCCTACCCCCACGAAAAACTTTTTCAGCAGACCCTACCTATCGATCCCATTTTTACCTATTCTAAGCGCAGGATTTCTCCACCTCTAGCTATAGATAATTCTGCTGCCTGGAGGATTTTGACTAATTCCGTCCCTACCGATCCCGAAGATACAGGAGAATCGACACCCGTAGCCACCGACTCTAAAAAATGTTCGCACAATGCTTTCAGGGGTTCACCATCGGCAATAGGGATAGATTCCGTCTCTTGTCCCCGGGGAATAAAATAGGCTTCCTGACGTTCAAAATAGCCCTTTTGTCGGGTTAAAGGCGATCGAGAGTCTAATTCATTAAAAATTAAAGTCCCTTCGCTGCCAACTATTCCTAAGCGTCGCTGTTTATCGGGATTCAACCAACAAAGGTGAATAGTCGCTTGAAAACCATCGCCATAGATCAGGGTTAACCAGACTAAATCGGCTAGATTAGGTTGTAGCCAGAAAGTTCCCCTCGCCTGTACCGATACTGGTGTACTATTTAACCAATGATTAAAAATCGAGATATCGTGAATAGCTAGATCCCACAAAGCGGACACATCCTGACGGACCGGCCCCAGGTGGGTACGAGTGGCATAACCATAAAGAGGTTTACCGATACCCCCGGATTGCAGGACTTTTTGTCCAGTGATAACGGCGGGATGAAAAAGATAGGTATGATCAACTAATAAAATACGCTGTTTTTTAGCCGCTAATGCCGTTAATTCGGCACATTCTTGGGGATTGAGGGTTAAGGGTTTTTCGGCGAGGACGTGATAACCTAAATTAAGAGCATCTTTAATCAGGGGATAATGGCTGATGGCGGGAGTAACGACGACCACAGCCGAGATTTCGGGGTGATTGCGAATAGATTCCCAGTCATTGGCTAAAATAACCTTATTAGTATCGAGATTAAATTGATCGCGACAGAGACGGAGTTTTTCAGGGGAGGGATCAACGATCGCCACTACTTGCGCTGAGGGATGTTGAGAAAAATGACGGACGTAATGCACTCCCCAACGTCCTACCCCTAAGATAGCGATTCCTGTGGACATTTTGCTTACTCAGATAAATCAATCTAGTTTATCTTAAAAGGATTAGGCGCAATTGTTAATTGATTCTGAGAACTGGAAGGGATTATGTTAAAATTTTTTATCGATCGAGGGGGAACTTTTACCGATATCGTGGCGATAATCGATCAACCAGAAATTATTGAACGACTAGCTAGAGATGCCGCTAGATTTCTGATTGTTCCCCTTGCCGATCAACAGTGGATTGTTCTCTATAAACTGCTCTCGGAAAATCCCGAAAAATACCCAGATGCAGTCATTCAAGGGATCAAAGATATTAGCGGTTCCCTAGATAACATCGAAGTGATCAAAATGGGAACAACGGTAGCCACAAATGCGCTGTTAGAAAGAAAAGGAGAGCGCACGGTTTTGTTAATCACCAAAGGTTTTAAAGATGCCTTGAGAATTGGCTATCAAAATCGCCCCGATATTTTTGCCCGTCAAATTATTCTTCCTTCTTTATTATACGAACAAGTTATCGAAGTGGCCGAACGCTACGATCGTCAAGGACAAGAATTAATCGCCGTTAATCCCGCCCAAGTTAAAGCCGATTTAATACCAGTTTATCAAGCGGGTATCCGAAGTTGTGCGATTGTTTTTATGCACGGTTATCGTTATCCTGACCACGAAAAACAAGTGGCAGCCATTGCCGAAGAAATCGGCTTTACTCATCTAGCCATTTCCCACCAAGTCAGTCCTTTAATGAAACTGGTATCCCGGGGAGATACCACGGTAGTTTCTGCCTATCTATCGCCAATTTTACGCCGCTATGTTGATAGTATTAGCCAGCAATTACCGAAAACTAGCTTACTATTTATGAAATCCGATGGCGGTTTAGTCACCGCCGATAAATTTCAGGGTAAAGATAGCATTTTATCTGGTCCTGCGGGGGGAATAGTCGGGGCAGTACAAACCAGTTTAAGGGCGGGATTTAGCAAAATTATCAGTTTTGATATGGGAGGAACTAGCACCGATGTTTCTCATTTTCAAGGGGAATACGAGCGCCAAACAGATAACGAAATTGCCGGCGTAAGAATGCGAGCGCCGATGTTAAGTATTCACACCGTGGCCGCTGGTGGGGGTTCGATTTTAGTCTATGATGGTTATCGTTTTCGGGTCGGACCAGAAAGTGCCGGAGCTAATCCGGGACCTGCCTGTTATCGACGGGGTGGCCCATTAACAATTACCGATGCTAATGTTTTGTTAGGAAAAATTCAAGATGCCTATTTTCCCGCTATTTTTGGAGAAGAGGGAAATTTACACCTAGATAGAGAGATTGTGCTGACAAAGTTTCAAGAATTGGTGGCAACAATGGGGGGTAATAATAGTCCTGAAATGTTGGCTGCGGGGTTTATTCAAATTGCCGTAGAAAATATGGCTAATGCGATTAAAAAAATCTCTCTACAAAAGGGTTATGATCTCAGTGATTATACTCTTTGTACCTTTGGCGGTGCCGGGGGTCAAGTGGCTTGTTTAATTGCCGATACTCTGGGAATGAAAAGCATTTTTCTCCATCCCTACGCCGGGGTTTTAAGCGCCTACGGCATGGGTTTGGCCGATTTGAGGGTAATTAAAGAAAAAGCGATCGAACAGCCGTTAAATGCCGATTTAATCGGGGAGTTACTCCCGGAAATGAACGAATTAGAAGTTTTAGCGGGTCGGGAATTAGAGGGTTATAATCGGGTGCGGCAGCAAGTTAGTTTAAAATATCAAGGCAGTGATGCCACTTTAGCGGTTAATTTTAGCGATCAAATGCGTCAGGATTTTGAACGGGAACATCAAAGACGTTATGGGTTTAAACAAGAACAAAAAGCTTTAATTGTTGAGTCGATTGCCGTGGAATTGATCCAGACTATGGACAGTCCCCAAGAAGCAATTTTAACCCGCACCCGTCCGATGGGAGAATTACCTCATATCCTCGATCGAGTAGCGGTTTTTATGGCTAATCAATGGCGGGAAACGCCAATTTATCAGCGTTCAGATCTGGAACCTTTTGATTGTCTGGCAGGACCGGCAATTATTATCGAAAAAATTAGCACGATTGTGATTGAACCGGGTTGGATGGCAAAATTAACGGAGAAAAATCATTTAATTCTCTCCAAAGATTAGCTAATTGAACTACATAGAAATATCTACGGCAGTTATTCTAATTGATCAATTCTCATTTCGCCGAGGTATTTACGGAGATAGGGAGAAAAAACCTCGTAAATCAGGGTAAGGGGTTGGCGAGCGTGCCAAAATAGGTAATGACGACCCCAAAAAGCTCCTTTTTCCCCAAAAGCTATTTCTAATTCCGGGGAATGACCGTAATAAAGTCCCTGCACATCGCGATACAATTCCGTGTGCAGCCGCGAGAGACTTTCCCAAATCGGTAGGGAACGATTTTCTAGATATTCGTCCACTTGATTGGCAGACCACCAAGAAGCGGCATAGGCTAACCTTTGACCGCTCGCTGTGCGTAACCAGACTTGACGACGCAATCTCGGCCCCGGAATCAGGCTAATTTTCATCGGTGCGCCATCCTCATCATCGCCGATGGGGGACATATCGATCACATCCACTTCCGTTTTTTCACCGGTTAAAAGTTGTAAATGACGGGTGGGAGAACCATCACCGAGAATTAAAATCTGCCAAGGAGGCGCGAGTTGGCTATGGGGTAAACCTTGTTTAACATCGGTTTCGTCTCCTTGCCAGAGAGGGGACAGGGAGTACCAAGGAGGATTAAGCAGGGGCTTTTCTTGGGGGCGGAGGATAGCAGTCAAGGTTTGTTACAAAACTTTATGATTTTTTCATTAATCATAACACGGGATTTTTGTCTGCTGGCGATAAAAGCGATCGCCTTGTTCCAATCCTCTCTAAATTTTTCGGTTAGCAGATGCAATCTTGCCAAAGGAGATCGGCTATTTTGATATTAACGATAGAAAGGTATCAAAATCTGGAGGAGTTTTTGTAATCTTCTCAGGGCAATTAATTGTCGAATCTTGGGATTAATTTGGGGGGAATAAATGCTGGTGGCTAATTGTTCTTCTAGTAAGGCATATTCTGCCGCAGTTAGGGGTTGATTATCCAGGGGCGATCGAGCCGAAGTGATAATTTCTGCTCGTAAAACTTCTTCGGGAATATCTTCAGGAGAGGGCAAAGCAAGGGCTTTTAGGGGCGAGAAGAAACCGATCGAGATGAGGATGATAATTTTGATCGTTCGCTGCATTTAATTTAAACCGGGGGGCAATTTTTCTCGACACTGTTGATGAATTTCCCCGATTCTAGCAAACAACCAGGGATATTTTTGACGATAACTGGGAATTAGAGCCAGAGGACTGAGTAGGGCAGTGGCGGCAATATCGGCTACACTTAATTTATCCGCCACCAAATAGGGCTGATTTTGCCAATATTCTAGAATCTTGAGGGCATTTTCTAGGCGCTCCTCCGCTAATTTTACCCTGGCTGGGGTGATTTTATATTGTTGTCGCACGATATTAATAATTATTTGACTACTCAGGGAAGAATCGATCGCTTTTCCCTCTCCAGCGCGATAATTATAATAGACAAATCTCGTCGCTACTCCAATACTTTCATCTAACCAATCCTCTAGTAACCAAGCTTGATTTTTCTCCTTTTCCCCATCGGGAATAAAAGAGGGGAAAGGAACTACTTTTTCTAAATATCTGAAAATGGCAGTAGAATCGGCAATAATCTCATCTGCTGCCATTAAAACGGGGACAGTGGTTAACCCTTTAGTTAGGGGTCTGAGTTTGAGAATATGTAGTCCAGGGGTGAGATTTTCTACTTGGTAATCAATCCCCTTATAACCTAGTGCTAAACGAGCTTTGCGACAGTAATGAGAGGTGCTAAATTGAAGTAAAAGCATTAATTGTTGTTGATTGCTATAGTAGTTATCAGTTATCAGTTATCAGATTTGAGTTTTAAGTGACCAGTATGTATTAAGCGAGCAGTATTATTCCTACTGTGTTTTCACTGATTACTGTTTACTGTTAAATGAATTGGCAATAGGTCTATACTATGAGCAAACCCTCCCTTTTTTCGGCTGTTTCTCGTCCTTATGCGACTAATTCACAAGCAAAAGATCCCTGGTTAGCGGTCAATCTCTCGATGTTTTTCCCCGGTTTGGGACAATGGTATGCTAGCAAAAACCAAAAAGCAACCATTTGGGCGATCTCTCAAGTAATATTAATAATTGTGACAATTTGGTCAATTTTTAGCCCCAATGGCCCTGTAAGCTGGGGATTAGGGGGAATAGTTGCTCTGGTTATCGTTTACATTAGCAATATTTTTGACGCTCACTGGACTGTTTATGATTCCAGACAGAATAACAGCTTAGAGAAAATTCCCCGGAAACAAAAAAACCCATGGTTTGCCGTCTTCGCTAACCGGATTATGCCAGGTTTGGGGCAATTGTACGCCGATAAGGTGATCTTAGGGATAATTTTTCTGACTATATCCCAGATTAGCCTGAAAATGGATCATTTTTTGACCAATATCCTCTTTCTTACCCCTTTAGTTACAGTGATCGCTATTTATCACGTTTATCACACTTTCCCCGATCAATTCCACCCCCATCGTCACACCTATCGTTCCATTTTGGCACTGATGGTGGGAGTGATTTTTACTTGGGGAATTATCTGTAATTATTTTCCCAATTGGTTACATCAAAAAATAGAATTTTTCCAGATTCCGAGCGAATCCATGCTACCTACCCTCGCAATAGGTGATCGCGTTTTCGTCAGTCAATCCAGTAATTATCAAGCGAAAAGAGGCGATATAATTGTTTTTAGAACTCCGGAAAAAATTAGGCAACTAGATCCTAAGTCTGGAGATTTTTTTATCAAACGAGTCATCGCTATTGCCGGAGATACCATTGAAATCCGCAGGGGTAAAGTTTATCTCAACCGGCAAGTTATCGAGGAACTCTACACCGCCGAGTTAGCCAATTATGAAATGGAATTTATGACTGTACCCCCAAAAACCCTGTTTGTTTTGGGAGATAATCGTAACCATAGTTTTGATTCCCGTGATTGGGGTTTTTTGTCGGAAAGTTATATCGTTGGTCAAGCCTATAAAGTTTACTGGCCCCTCGATCGTGTCCAGTCTTTGTTATGATGGGGATGACTATTGATTTTCAGCTATCTTCAAGGGGTAATTTTAATCCTATCTACTTATTAGCGAGGAAAAACCTAACCGCAAGAATTTTGGCTCTCTTGGATTTGGTGGGTAAAGTGTATTCTAAGATACATTCCTCCTAGCGAGGGGGTGGAACGAACCACAAAGACACAAAGGACACAAAGATTAATCGATCATATAGCATTTACATTTGAGACGTGGAAACCAATTTCTGAAAAAAATGCTATAATCTAAGTCAATGTTTTAATAACTTTAATTATGGACAAGGCTCAGAAAATCAAAAAAGATA
>NZ_JAJTDH010000167.1:0-4392 GCF_021300285.1 Microcystis sp. 49638_E5
GTTGGATCTTCCCCTACGTGAGCAAAAGTAACAGTATCATGTAAAGCGATGTATTTAGACACCTTGGATGAGTGTAATCGCAATTCCTCGATCAGTTGATCGTAGGTGTGAAGAGTGTCAATAAACAAAAAATCTGTAGGCTCTATTTCAACCTTTAAAGTATTTTGAACATTAAATGATAACTCAGTTTTCCCCCGAAGTTTTAAGATTTCGTTCCAATCATTCCACTTAGGATCTATATCGTAGCAAGTTAGCTTTTTAGGCTGTCCTGCTAATAATGCCACGGTGCTAACTCCGTGGCGTGTACCAAATTCCGTTACTGTGTCCACCTGTGAGGCTAGATCCCGCAGCGTGGGAAGGTGTTCGTTGATATCACAGGGAGATTGACACAAGTATTTGTAAAGCTGCTCTAATTGCATATCTATATTCCTATTGCTACAATAAAATCTAATCTAGCAATTTTTGAGGGGATTAAATGTAAATGCTGACAGACTTTAACAGCGACGACGCTCCCGATATTAGCCCTAGTCCTAGTGGATTTAGTAGCCCCAATCTAAGAAAGTGCGCCGAAGTAATTCAATTCATGGAAACCTTACAAGAATTTGAAGTTGATCTAGAAGATGAACTATTAAAAACTATTCAGAAAATATCAGCCATGCCATCATTTCAAAAGGCTAGAGCCATATACGATCAGAATACTTATCTAGCAGCACAGGAATTGAGTAATAGTTGGAGGCAAAAAGTATCAGATTTAGAAAATGCGTACATTGATGCCAAAACTAATTTAATCAAACAAAAAAAAGAAACACTAAAAGTAATTGAGGACAATGCTGATCTAAGGGAGTCTAATAAGTCGGCGCTAAAGATTATTGAGGATAACGCTGCTTTAAAGGAAGAAAATAAAGCCTTGCGAGGACATCTAAAAAAACTAGGCTATGAAATGGTCTATGTTGATGTGCCAGAATCCGAACCAGAAAACGCTTCCGACTAGCTATAGGGAACGGCTAGGTTATTAGTCAGAAGATAATCAGATAAGTTCCCCATTCCATTAATTTCTACCTCAGAAAGATATCGCCCAAAGCTGTCCTTTTGGGTTTCTTTTTTTACCCGATGGTTTTTAATAGTCTTAATAATTATTTTTTGACCAGTTAAAACTCGAAGCTGATTAAATAATGCCCTGCCTTCTGGAGTTTTCATTTCAGGAGCATTAACCCGATTTAATCTAAGAGTTTGTCCCCGTAGCCAGATATCAAAACCAGCGTCAATATCAACTACTAGGGTATCGCCATCAACAACGCGAGTGATGACAGCGTTATAGGTGTACGGTTCTCCTACCATTGATAGCTTCCTCTAATCTCTAAAGCATAATTGCTCCTAGTGTATTTGTTCTATCCTAACACTCTCAAAACTTCAGTATATTTACTGATGACAATCAAGAGTAGGCATGAGATATTAAGGGTATAAACCAATCAAACAAAGGACAAACGCAATGAAAACAACTGATTTTGTAGTTACAGGGAAAATAATTGGGACAGTTGATGAGGACAATGTAGCATGGGGATTAACTGGCAGTTCCCCATCGTGCTACCCTCGCATCATTGGCGAAGTAGGCGAAAAAGAAGCAGCACAAAGAAATTTTGAAAATAGCATTATGCTATTAGCCGAAGATATTCTTACCTTACTAAGATGGGAAACTACCTATTTAAAAGACGAAATTTCTTTAAAAGAAATCGAAAAAAACATTTTGCTTAACATTGCAAAATGCCGAATGGGTTGTATCTATTCTTCCGACAAAAATGAACGGTTGCAGTTCCTCAACGGGGAGGTTCGATTAAGAGTAGGAAGCCAACAATACGGAAAAAATTATCCTATTTACTACTCGTCTAAAAACATGATTGAAGGCAAGGGATATCGTCCTTAAAAGCCTATCAGACAAAAACAAACAAGAGGATAAAACAATGTACTATTTTATAATCCCACACCCGCAAATCGACCTAAATACATTATCCCTCTTAGTATTTTGCGACTACTCGAATGGCAGTTGGACTTACAAAAATGAAGACAATGATATACCAGTCCCAAGCGAGTCGCAAATATGGAAAGTTTCAGATCCACTGCATCAACTAACCATAAAGTTCTATTGCTTGGGTGTTCCAATTTGTCCATCTGGAATAAAGTCTTACCCTGTAAACAACAGGAAACTTGTTTACATAAAGAAAGTGATGGCTAGTCCCGTAAAACGATTTATGACAATCCCAATTATATGACGTTTCTATTGGTCCCGTAAGGGGCTTTTTTAATGCTTATCGTTTTTAGCCGTTTCTGCTCCTATCCTTTTGGCAATCTCATCAAGCCCATGAAATTTAAGTGCATCCTCAATTATTGAGCGTCCTGCCATCGTCACCCGTTGGAATGCTCCCGACAACTCAGAGACATCCCTAACGCTTAAGAATGGATCAGCAAGCCCTACAGACTCTCTTTCCTCTGGGCTAATAGCGTTAAGTTGAATCTGTTTTAAGAGTCGTTTCTCTACCTCAACTTTTAGCTCATAGCCCTCACGAAACGGTCTAACCAATGCCTCAAAGGTTTCCTTTTGGCTTTCCAATTTTGCGTTAAGGTGACACCGCCGCAGCCATTCATCGTAAAGATCGGCTCTTTCGTGCCATCGGTGATCAGTTGCGTATCGCTCTAGCCTTCCGTTCCTAGTGCGCGTATCATTATCTTTTCGCTCCGATAATTTCCTGTTTGCTCTTAAAGATTGAAGATGATCCGCCACAAGCTGAACCGTTCTAATCGGTCCCATTTCCAAAAATACCCATAGTGCGCTGTAAGCCGTGCTAGTTTCCCCTTCTAATTTTTCAATTGGGCAAGTTGGCAGCGAAAAATCCATAATTTAATCATAATAGTTGTACCTAAATTGTAGTATAGAGATATTTAATATGCTGAGTTTTTCGTGAGTAGGTATATAGAACAACTAGGATTATCCACAATTCACGAATTAATTGATTGGAGTGTAGGGTTTGAGTTACAAGAGGCTCAAGAATCTTTTCCGATGTTTGAACCACACCCAGGGGCACAAGCCGCGATGGTAGAGCTTTTAAAAAATCCTGATGGAAAATTATCCCTGTGGTACAAAGGAGGAATTAATGCGGGTAAGAGCTTTTTAGGGGCTTGGTCAGTAGTTTATCGCTCTGAAATTGACCCCCAGTTCGGTATTCCATTAGAGCCAAATAGAGAAAGTTCCGAAGCAACAGCCAAGGCGATCGCCGCCAATCGTCATTGCTATATCGGCAAAAAGCAAACCTTCCACTACGTCCTTTCTGCGGATTCTTTCACAGGGAAAACCAAAAACTCCAAAGAGGTAGGTAGAGGATTACAGGTAAGATGGGTATGGGCTGATGAGTATGCTTACTCTGTTAAGGGCGCTTTTGATACGATTATGGGACGGATTGGAAGGGGTAAGGGGGAAAGTAGTGGGATGCTCCTCATAACCAGTTCGATTAATAAGAATCAGCCTTACAATTACTGCTATAAAATCTTTGACGACCCAAAAAGAACAGATGACCAAAAAGCTAAATTTTTATCAATAGCAGGGACTAGCCTAGAAAATCTACACGCCGATTCTGATTATATCGACAGGATGAAAGCCACCTTAACTCCTGAGCTATTCAAGCTTGAAATCTTGTCGGAATATAGCATGATCACAGAAGGGCTAATCTTTAAATATTTTGACAGGAAAACCCATCTAATCCCTGAATCAATAGCCACCTATGACAAAAGATTTCCTATTCATATTAGTTTTGACTTTAACCACTCCCCCGCCACTGCCATAGTTGCTCAATTAATAGCAGGGGAAATCATAATAATCAGAGAGTTCTTTTTACTTAACTCAGACACTTTTGAGCTTGCCAAAGAGGCAGGAAAGTATTTAAAATCTCTCAAGCCTAGCAAGATTTATATTCATGGTGACGCTTCGGGAAATCAAAAAACAGCTAACAGTAAAAATACTAACTGGGGAATAATTAAAGAAGAATTTAACCTTCTAAAATTCACTTGGGAGACTTGTTACAAGCTCTCGAATCCATCCGTGCAAGACTCTATTAACGCTCTTAACGCTACTTTCTACCACAATAGACTGTTCCTATCAGACACTTGTGATGAGCTGATAGCTGACTTAGAATCCCTTAAATGGATAGAAGGAAAAGCAGAAATTGACAAAAAAACCGACTTAATGCGTTCGCATTTAGCCGATACTTTAAGGTATTTGAACTGGGACATCTATCCTTTGGCACAAGGGAAGGCAAGCCAAGAATCTCAAACTATTTGGTAGACTTTGCCTGTATATAATCCTTAAGAATCTCAGAGGATTTTTTTGTTGCTGATTGGATATCT
>NZ_JAJTDH010000099.1:0-10365 GCF_021300285.1 Microcystis sp. 49638_E5
TTGCTGAAAAAGTTTGTTGATGGGGTTAGGAGTCAGGATTCGGCTTTTTTCTCCCCTCTCCCCTCTCTACAATAATTACTCGCAACCAGAAATACCTTGGGTTCCTATCATACTTTGTGCTTTTTGTCAAAAAAACTTTTTTTTTGCAATAAAACTACATAAAAAAAAGATCATCGTTGTGGGTGAAATTGACTAATTTACCCGTCTTAATTAGGATCACCTTCTAGGTGTGGCAAGGGTTTCAACCATTGCTGCCCAAAAAAGCATAGAATATCCCATTATGAAATTCTATCAAATCGCTGTAACTAGCATAACGTCGTTGTTAAATAAAAATCTTTCTCAATTAATTCTTAAGAATTTATAAATATTGCGGAATGTTAATTTAAATATTCTCAAGTTTTTGCAGTCAATAAATAACTTTTGCTTATCTTTGTCGGAAAATATAACTCCTGCAAAAATCCCACATCTACCATGGGGTTAGGATTCAAGATTGAGGAGACAGAAGACAGCTTTTTTCTCCCCTCTCCCACTTCCTAATTCATAATTCATAATTCATAATTCCCACTCTATTTTAATTTGACTGCCATAATTGCCAAGCTTTAACGAGATTTCCCCCCATCAAGGCAGCCACTGCATTTAAAGTCTTAATTTCCTCACTATCGGGATTTAATTGTCTAGCTTTATCTAAGACTTTTTGGGCTGCTTGCGGTTGCCAATCGTAGAGATAAATAAACCCTTGATAAGCATAATGATAGGGATTATGGGGGTCAATTTTAATCATTTCCTCCGTGGCTTTTATTGCCCCTGCCACATCCTGTTGTAGTACCTTAGAAATTGCTAATCCGTAGGCTAAAGATAACTTATCGGGGGGATTTTGTTGCTGTAAACGATAGGAAAAAGCCTTGTCTGCTTGCAGCACATAATCCTGAATCGAATCGTATTGATTGATACGATTATTTAACTCAAAAATTGGCTCAATACCCGTTAATCCTTGACCAATATTAGCAGACTTTAAGCGCAATTGGGTCACTAAATCTAATTGGGGCGTTGCTAACTTGGGAACTTGAGGATCGATGGTAATTTGAGCGTTAGTTTTAATCGGATAGGTTTCGCCAGTTTCCCGATTGAGATAAACAGCAGATAAGCGATAAACTCCGGGGGTTGCTGCCGACTGCATGGCGGTTTTTTCAGTGACTTCAAAACCCTTTTGTTGCTCTTCTGGAGTTAATTTTTCTGCCATTAATCCCCCCATAGCTATACCGTGATCGTGCATCCAATAATCCTTACCGTCCACTTCTTGCCAGTTTAAAATCACTATCCCTGACTTTAATTGTTGCCAGTCTCCTGCCCATTTATAAACCACGGGAATGGCTTGATTAGGAGAAGCTTTTTCGGTAATGGCAATCTCTCTTAATTCCACCCGTTTTGGCGCATTTTCAAGGGGGTTAACCGTGACAGAAGGATATATTTTTCGGTGTAGGGACAGGGTGCTATCATCCGGTAGCTGCCAAGTTTTCTCCACTTGGAAATCTGGCCCAGTGGCGACTCGATTAACAATTTTTTTCTGGACATTGGGGACGGAACCCTGTTCACCAGTTTTAGTTAAAAACCAATCTAAAGAATTGACATCCTTTTCGATATCTTCTTCCCGAACTCCCACCTGTCTGCCGGCAACCTGGGAATTATGTTTACCACCGTAGAAAGAGAAAGTATGTTGATTTAATTCGGGGGTGGAAGGTAAAACCCCTAGGGTGCTGCGAAGATAGGGAGAATCGGCTAGAATCTCTTTAACTACTTCTTCGTGCTGCCAGCCAGTTTTTAAATAGGGATGGTGTTGTAATTTGGGACTGAAAACGTTAGTAATTATATCTCCCCCCAAGGGGAATAAATTTAAGCTGGTGAGGATAGCGGCAATAGTTATCGTTCCCCAACGGATACTGGGGGCAAAACGACCGCGCCAAGATAATAAACCAACGGATAAAATTAAGGATAAAGTCGGTAAAAGCGGCAAAATATAACGAGCATCTTTATTGATGTTGAGGGATGATAATAGGTATCCCCCCAGCAGAAAAACTCCTAACCAAATCCACACAGGACGATTAACCTTATCTTCGGTTTTTCTATGGCGTAAGGAGATTAATAATCCCACCACGGGAACTAATAACAATACCCAAGAAAGAAAATAGGGTAAAACTTGGGCGTAAAATGTCCAGGCATCTGGACTGGTAAGAGGCGGATCTCCCTCCAAAATCGCCGAATCTACCGTGGCACGTTTGCCCGCGGTTAACATTAATAACCAATTCGTCCGATACCAGGGAAACATTAACCATGCTGCCGTTAAAAAACTGAGCATTAATTGCGCTAGATTGCCCCAACGTTTTCGCCGGAGATTTTCGCCCAATACCCACAAAATCGGTAAAAAGAGGAAAAATAGGGCGGTTTGTTTGACTAACATCCCTAAACCGCAAGCAATCCCCACAGCGATCGCTTTTAGCCAGCCTTGACCACTAAATCGCCACCATGTCAAGCAAAAGTAAGAAAACGTTACAATTGCCGCTAAGGGAAAATCTAAGAGATATTCGAGGCGATAATAGTATAAACCGGGTAGAAATTGACAGATTAAGACCGCCCATAAAGCCACAGTCCCATTAAAGAGGATAATTCCCAATCCGTACACAGAAAAGAGCAGTAGGGCGCTATAGATAGCCATTACCCACATACCCGCGTCAACGCTAATACCAAAGAGATTAAAGAAGGGAATCGTTAAAAGATAGGTTAAAGGGGGAATTTTTGGCGACATTAGCCATAAACCGCGCCACCAATCCCCATCAAACCAGCGCGGATTTTGGAAAGCTTGGCTATAGATAATCCCACCGTTGAGATAATCGGCCTGATCCCAAGCGGGAATAGTATGATCGAGACTAAACCAGAATCTATCGACTAATATCCCCAATATCCATATAATACTGACAATAATTAATCCCTGTCTCCTATCTAGCGATCGCTTCAAAATGACTTCTCCCTAGTGCAACTCTCAATTATTTTGCCACGCCCTCAAGCGACCCTGAAAAAATCGCCAGCAAGAAACACCAGACCGATCGGGGTAAAATAAAGATTTAGTGAAAAATTGTAACAGGAACTTGACAAATGCGAGTGGTGATCGTTGGTGCGGGATTAGCGGGAATGGCAACAGCTATCGATCTGGTCGATGCGGGCTGTACAGTAGAAATCTTAGAATCTCGTCCCTTTGTCGGTGGAAAAGTCGGTAGTTGGGTAGATACGGACGGTAATCACATCGAGATGGGCTTGCACGTCTTTTTCGGTTGTTACTATAATCTTTTTGAGTTAATGAAAAAAGTGGGCGCTTTTCAATCCCTACTACTCAAAGAACACACCCACACTTTTATTAACGAAGGGGGAAAAATCGGCGAATTAGACTTTCGTTTCGTCGCAGGTGCGCCTTTTAACGGTTTAAAAGCCTTTTTTACCTCCTCCCAACTCTCAGCAGCCGATAAAATCTTTAATTCTCTGGCCTTAGGTACCAGTCCCATCGTCCGCGGTCTGATAGACTTTCAAGGAGCGATGAAAACGATTCGGGATCTAGACTCGATTAGTTTTGCCGATTGGTTTCGTAGCCATGGCGGTAATGACGGCAGTTTAAAAAAAATGTGGAATCCGATCGCCTATGCCTTAGGATTTATCGATACGGAAAATATCTCGGCCCGTTGTATGCTGACGATTTTCCAATTTTTTGCCGCTAAAACCGAAGCTTCCGTCCTGCGGATGTTGGAAGGTTCCCCCCACGAATACCTACATAAACCGATTATTAACTATCTGGAGGCACGGGGCGCCAAAATCTCTACCCGTCGTCAGGTGCGGGAAATTCTCTATTCTGGAGAGGGCGAAAATCTGCAAGTTAATGGCCTGATCGTCGCTAACGGAGAAACCACAGAAACTATCACCGCAGATGCCTACGTTTGCGCTGGTGATGTCCCCGGTATTCAGCGTCTCATTCCCCAAGATTGGCGAAAAATGCCGATTTTTGACAATATTTTCCGACTAGAAGCCGTCCCCGTCGCTACGGTACAATTGCGTTTTGACGGTTGGGTGACGGAGTTAAATGATGCCGAAAAACGCCGACAACTGCAAAAAGCGGTGGGAATTGACAATCTTTTGTACACCCACCAAGCGGATTTCTCCTGTTTTGCAGATCTTGCTCTCACCAGTCCTAGGGATTATTATCGCCCCGGAGAAGGCTCTTTATTACAGTTAGTTTTAACCCCCGGGGATCCTTTTATTAAAACTAAAAATGAAGATATTGCCCAGCACGTTTTAGCGCAAGTCCATCAGTTATTTCCCTCCTCGCGGGAGTTAAAGATGACTTGGTTTAGTGTGGTGAAATTGGCCCAGAGTCTCTATCGGGAAGCACCGGGGATGGATGTCTATCGTCCCTCGCAAGCGACTCCTATCCCTAACTTTTTCCTGGCTGGTAGTTATACCCAACAGGATTACATTGATAGCATGGAAGGGGCCACTTTATCGGGTAAACAGGCAGCCAGGGCCATCTTACAACAGGCCGAGCGCCGGAAATCTTTAGCCACGGTTTGAGCAAACAGCCGGCAATCTCGTCTGTTAAGAAGGGGTTGCCTCTAAACTTGTTTTCGGTGGCAAAAGATAACCGCTATAGCTAACTTGGCAAGTCAGCCTCTCAAGCCAAGCTATACAAAAAAGACCGATCGAGCTAGACTCGTAAAAAGATCACTCCATCTAGAAGGCTTACCCTAGACTGGAAAGAACGTCGGAAAAATCTCGTCAGAAATAGGAGTCAATCGAGTTTATGCCAGAGCTTGCTGTACCATTAGAGCTTGATTTCACCAGCGAAACCTATAAATCAGCCTATAGTCGCATTAATGCCATCGTTATTGAAGGAGAATACGAGGCCAATAGCAATTATATTCAATTAGCAGACATCCTCACCGATAACAAAGAAGAGTTACACCGTCTGGCAAAAATGGAAAACCGTCACATGAAAGGTTTTCAAGCTTGCGGCCAAAATTTGCAAATCACTCCTGATATGGATTATGCCAGAGAATTCTTTTCCTCTCTGCACGATAACTTCCAAATTGCCTACGCAGAAGGTAAAGTTGTCACCTGTTTATTAATCCAATCTTTGATTATCGAAGCTTTTGCGATCGCTGCCTATAATATTTATATTCCTGTTGCTGATCCTTTTGCGCGTAAAATTACTGAAAGCGTAGTTAAAGACGAATATTTACATCTCAATTTTGGCGAAGAATGGCTAAAAGCTAACTTTGAAACCGCTAAAGAGGAACTAGAAGCAGCAAATCGCGCTAATCTTCCCATTGTCTGGAGAATGCTCAATCAAGTCGAGGATGATGCTCGCGTCCTCGCTATGGAAAAAGAGGCCCTCGTGGAAGACTTTATGATTAGCTACGGGGAAGCTTTAAGCAATATTGGTTTCAGCACCCGTGATATCATGCGAATGTCTGCCTACGGATTAACTGCTGTCTAAAGCTTGAGCGTCTAGATTTCTTTTTTTCGCCGGGCTGCCGCTCAACACAGAGCGGCACTTTTGTGTATTATATTTAAGAGTCTTAACGATTTCTTAGCAATATCCTAATTTTTATCTAGTGCCATCTAGTCTAACGAAAGAACAATCAATGTTTGGTCTTATAGGTCATCTTACCAGTTTAGAACACGCCCAATCGGTCGCCGACGATCTAGGTTATCCTGAATATGCTAACCAGGGATTAGATTTTTGGTGTGCGGCCCCCCCACAAATTGTCGATGATTTTCATGTCACCAGCATCACGGGGCAAACCATCAGAGGAAAATATATCGAATCCTGTTTTTTACCGGAGATGTTGTCGAATCGTTGGGTGAAGTCTGCTATTCGTAAGGTGCTAAATGCCATGGCACTCGCTCAAAAAAGTGATATCAATATCACCGCACTCGGCGGTTTTTCTTCAATTATTTTCGAGGAATTTAATCTCAAAGATAATCGACAGGTGCGCAATATCGAGCTAGATTTTGGCCGTTTTACCACCGGTAACACCCACACCGCTTACGTCATCTGCACTCAGGTGGAAACCCTCGCTGAAAAAATGGGCGTTGATTTAGCTCAATCTACCGTCGTGGTTTGTGGGGCCACCGGAGATATCGGCAGCGCCGTTTGTCGTTGGTTAAATGAAAAAACCAATACAAAAGAACTAATATGTGTGGCACGCAATCAAGAGCGTTTACAATCTCTGCAAGAGGAGTTAGGACGCGGTAAAATTCTTCCCCTAGAGGAGGCTTTACCCCTGGCTGATATCATTGTTTGGGTGGCTAGTCTGCCTAAAGGGGTGGAAATTGATCCGGATAAACTCAAGCGCCCCTGTCTTATTATTGATGGTGGTTATCCGAAAAATTTAGGCACGGTGTTAAATGCCCCCGATATTTCGGTGATTAAGGGCGGCATTGTCGAGCATTCCCTCGATATTGACTGGAAAATTATGAAAATCGTTAATATGGATATTCCCTCTCGTCAAATGTTTGCCTGTTTTGCTGAGGCGATTTTATTGGAGTTGGAGGGTTGGCAAACTAATTTTTCCTGGGGACGCAATCAAATTACCGTCCCTAAAATGGAACAAATCGGCGCAGCTTCCCGCAAACACGGTTTTCAACCTTTGTTATTTTAATTCATACCCCCAACCCCCCACGGAATTAGAAGTTTCAGGCGAAAAATAATTAGAGTAAGTGCTTGACTTTAGCGGCGGCTTGGGTTATGCTTGTTTAATAATGGGATGTTTGTGTTTATCGGCAACTGCTCAGATTCCGATTATGAATAAACTCTTTTAAAAATATTATCCCAAAATCTGCCCACAAAAGCAAGCAAAATTTTGCCATCAATTGTTAAGTTTTGTTAAGAAAAAGTCCTAAGAGTGGCAAGGAAGAGAACTCCCTGAACAGATCAGTCCGATCTCCTTGATAGTTTCTCAAGGGTTTTGGGGGAATTATAGAGATGTGGGCCTGATTTTTAGCGCGTTCCCAGGTTCTACCTGAATACTACTTTAAGGCAGAGCCTTCGACTCATTGTTCGCTTAATTTTTTAAGGGAAGGGTTTTAAAATTGCTGTAACCTTTATCCTGTATGCTTTTTAGCGAATAAAGTAAGCAGAAAAGTGCCGAAAATGCGATCGCCAATTGACTCGCTCAAACCCCGATCAATTCGTTAACTTCCAAATGGTCTTTTTGTACTAATAAATATTTGAACTCTGAAAAATTAATTATGCAAGAAATCTAATAATAATTAGGAATGAGTGCTTGACTTTAGCGGCGGCTTGGGTTATGCTTGTTTCATAATGGGATGTTTGTGTTTATTTCTGACTGCTTAGATTCCAATTATGAATAAACTCTTTCAAAAATATTATCCCAAAATCTGCCCACAAAAGCAAGCAAAATTTTGCCATCAATTGTTAAGTTTTGTTAAGAAAAATAACAATAGTGACAAGGGATAGGACTCCCTTCGCTGATCAGAGGGATTTTGGGGTAATTCTAGAAGTGTGGGCCTGATTTTTAGCCTTCCAGCAAAGACGACAAAACCACTAAACCCTATGAAAACTTGGTTAGAAGATCGCGGTATTTTACCCGCTTACGGTGGGGGGGTAATCATTGGCATTACCCTCTGTTTTTTCGGAGCGGCGACCAATACCATGGCGGGATGGTTGTATGCTATCTGTGGCACGACGATCGCTGTTTTAATTTTATCAATAATTCTACCGCGTCGTTCCCTTCTTCCCCTAAAAGTGCGTCGTCTTGCCATTGTACCCGTGAGTGCGGGGGACGATCTTAGTATAAGCCTAGAGATAGAAAATACCAGCAATCAGCCGATAAATCTGCTAGAAGTGACAGATATGCTGCCAATTGTCCTCAATCAGCCAAAAATAACCCCAATAGAAGCGATTGCCCCCAAAAGTTGCCATCGTTTGACCTATTATTTACCCACCAGTAAACGGGGTATTTATCACTGGCAAGAAGTACAATTAAGAACAGCAGCCCCTCTCGGTTTATTTTGGTGTCGTCGTTGTCAGCAAGCAGCGGCTAAAGCTTTAGTTTATCCCCAAATTTTACCCTTACAACAATGTCCCCTAATCGATTCCCTCGGTCAAGAGATGGAACAAAAATTAGAAAATAATCGCTATTATCAAAGGGCTAGTCAAGGACTTACGCGTAACCTGAGACAATATCGCCAGGGTGATTCTACCCGTTTAATTCACTGGAAAACTAGCGCCCGTTTGGGAGAATTTCAAATTCGGGAATTAGAAGTGTTAACGGGAGGACAGGAAGTGATTATCTGTCTCGATACCCTCTGTGATTGGCAAGAAGACAGTTTTGAACGGGCGATTATTGCCGCTGCTTCCCTCTATTTTTATGCCCATCGTCGGCAATTAAATGTGAAACTCTGGACCGGTGAAACGGGTTTAATTCAAGGGGAAAGGGTCATTTTAGAGACTTTAGCTGGTATAGAGGCAAAAGCTCGTCAAAAAAACGCCAATCTGCCTAATTTACCGCTAATTTGGTTGACAAGTAACTTCAATTCCATCGAACAACTCACCCCCGGCAGCCGTTGGTTATTTTTCCTGGCTGCCGATTCTGGGGAGAGTCCTTCACCCTTAATCCGACAGTTTAGCGGATTGGCGATCGAAGCGGAAACTTCTCTACAACAACAATTACAAAAACCCCCTCGTTGAGAAAATTTCTGTTCACAGTCTAGATTGAGAGGAAATTCTCTGGAAAAAAATGCCAGTATCCCGGAAAAAGATGTTATGATAGAAAAGACTCGGACTCATGCGATCGCAACGCCTTAACCTTGTCAGGACCGGAAGGTAGCAGCAATACGGGATGCTTGTGACTGGCGTGATCTCCGGGTCTTTTTGTTGCCTGTGACGGTCGCTGTTGTGAACGCTTTCAAAACTTTTCGATCGCTTACTGCCGAAACTCGTCGTCAACTACTCATTCTCTTCGTCACGGCGCTGTTTTTCTGGATAAGTATCACCACTCTCCTCCCCACTCTCCCCATCTATATTGACTCCCTAGGCGGTAGCAAACAAGATATCGGTTTTGTCATGGGGGCTTTTGCCATCGGTTTAATTTTATCGCGCAGTTGGTTAGGCAATCTAGTTGATCGCCGCAGTCGCAAATTAGTGGTTTTATTTGGAACTATTGTCGCCGCTACTGCACCCCTCGGTTATCTATTTTTTCGCGATCTTTCCTCTTTATTCGTCGTCCGTGCCTACCATGGCCTCAGTATCGCCGCTTTTACCACCGGTTACAGTACCCTAGTGGTGGATTTTTCCCCCGTTCGTCAACGGGGAGAGATAATTGGTTATATGAGCTTAACTGCACCCATAGGCATGGGAATCGGTCCAGCTTTAGGCAGTTATCTCTACAAATCGATCGGTTATGACGGTTTATTTCTAGTTTCCGCCACTTCGGGAGCGATCGCCTTTCTCCTGAGTTTCTCCATTCAAGAACTGGACTTCAAGAAAAAATTAGCCGAAATGAAGGCAGAAAATCCGACAATTGAGCGCAGTTTTTGGGCATTATGTCAAGAGCGAGCTTTTTTAGTCCCCACCTTAGTTTTTCTGCTGGTTGGTACTTTATTCGGCGGTTTAGTCGCTTTTTTACCCCTGTTTCTCCTCGAAAATCAGATCCCTTTCAGTGCCGGTCTATTCTACAGTTGTGCGGCAGTATCGGGGGTAATCGGACGGATTTTGTCGGGAGGAGCCAGTGATCGCTATGGACGGGGTTTATTCATCACTATTAGCGTTTTTTGCTATGGTTTATCCATGTTGGTTCTATCTTCTGCTCGATCTCCTTCCGCTTTAATTTTAGCCGCTATTCTCGAAGGTACGGGAGGGGGGATTTTATTCCCTATGTTACTGGCTTTAATCTCCGATCGCTCTGGGCCCCAAGAACGCGGCCGGGCCTATTCTATCTGTATCGGCGGTTTTGATGTGGGAACAGCCTTAGCAGGTCCAATTCTGGGGGTTTTAGCAATTTCCTACAAAACTATGTTTAGTTTATCGTCAGGATTGGCTGTTATCGCTCTCTTTCTCTTTTTTACTCTTTCTAACCCCACTATAAGCCATTCTTTTCTCTTCGCTTTCGGTTTAGAAAAAGATCGTTATGCTCTGCGCGGACAATTACAATAAAGCTTACTGAAAAAGTTTTTCCTAGTACAGGGTTATTTAATAGGTTTGAGGTTGAAAATTATCGGGAATATCTAATTCAAATACTTGGTCATGAATCTGAGCCACATAAAGCCCTTCTTGCAGAATTTTTTCGCGTAATTCTGGGGATA
>NZ_JAJTDH010000100.1:0-16877 GCF_021300285.1 Microcystis sp. 49638_E5
TATATACTCACTTCTCTGCGATGCAGTCGCACTCGCGGGAGCGCATTTTGTAGCTCGCTTAAAGCTTTGTTTCTGTCTGTATCACTTGTTACTTTTTAAAATGAGAATTGCTGAGTTTATGCCTAAAAATATTCCTTCTCTTAAACCCAAAGCACTAATCAAAATTCTTGAAAAAGGAGGCTGTCAATTTTATCGAGAAGGAAAAGGTGATCATCGTTTATATTGTAGAGTATTGTATAATCAACATCGAATCGTTCCTATCGATATAGGTGCAAAAGAAATGTCCCCTGCTTATGTTTTACGAATTTTTAGACAATTTGGTTTTACAGATGAAGAAATAGAACATTTATTAAAATAGATGATTGAATGCGTTTTTTCAAACGAATAAATTATCTATTCTAGTACACTTTATCTTAATTTTATTTCCAAAAGCTAAAATAAAGCCAAAGCTACTTTTTTAAGGTACATTAACACAAGAGTAAAACCCTCGATTGCTTGTTATAAATTGATTTAATGATTAATTTTCACCCAGTCATCGTCGATAAATTAGCCTGCCTTAAAAACAGGTAAAGTTACTATCACCATTTTGCGTAATTTTTCGCTCTGGTAATGAACTTTTGATTATGAAATGATCCAAAGACGTTAATTTAAAAGATTGAGTTCAGGGGAGTTTGTTGGGTTGGTCTTGTGTTAAAATTGGGTTAGGGCTAGTCTGAATCATTTATCCTGTATCATTTAACGGCGGAAAAAACTATGGTAAAAACCTTTAAAGCAATTTTGAAAAATAATACCCTTCAATGGCTTGATGAAACCCCTGAAATCAACTCCGAATATCCTGTTAATGTTTATATTACCTTACTAGAAGAAAATATTATTGGTGAAAATCGATCTAACGGTCAAAAAATGGCCAATGCTTTGAAAAAAATTGCTAATAATAATACTTTTACTGATGTTGATACCCAACAGTGGCAACAACAAAATCGGTGCGATCGCTCTCTTCCTGATCGGGATTAAATCATGTTATTAGATAGTAATATTATTATCTATGCCGCTCAATTGGAAAATGAGTTTCTCCGGGAGTTTATTGCAGAAAATTCTCCTTATGTATCTGCTTTATCCTATCTGGAAGTTTTAGGCTACCATCGGTTAACTCATCAGGATAAAGTCTATTTTGAAGAATTTTTTAATGCTTCTCAAATTTTACCCATCTCTCAACCTGTAATTAACCAAGCAGTAACTTTAAAACAAATCAGAAAGATGTCCTTAGGAGATGCCATTATTGCGGGAACAGCTTTCGTTTATAATTTAACAATTGTAACTCGCAATATTGATGATTTTAATTGGATCAGTAAATTAAATCTATTTAAGTGGAATAGGAAGATGAAATTTATCGGTAAACTAATAAATTATCATCACCTAAACCACTTTCTAGCCTAATTAATAGGGCCATTTCCAGTTAGTAATCTCGTCCTTATCGATACCATTGGTAAAAGCATAATCGAGATTATCGATAATAGCATTTTTCATCCGTTCTTTCACATGACCGGCAGCAGAACCTAATTTTGGCACGCGATCGATGACATCGATTACTAAATGAAAACGATCAACTTGGTTACGAATCGCTAATTCTAGGGGAGTATTAATATTCCCTTCTTCTTTGTAACCGCGCACATGAATACGTTCCTGATTACTGCGACGGTAGGTAAGTTTATGAATCAGCCAAGGATAACCGTGGAAATTAAAAATAATTGGCTTATCAGGGGTAAATAAACTATCAAAATCCCGTTCCGATAAACCGTGAGGGTGTTCACTTTCCGACTGTAATTTAAACAGATCAACCACATTGATAAAGCGAACTTTTAAGTAAGGGAATTCCTCCCGCAGAATTGCCGTTGCTGCTAAAGATTCTTTAGTGATAATATCCCCACAGCAAGCCATAATTACATCTGGTTCATCGGGATTAGTTCCATCATCATCGTTACTTGCCCAATCCCAAATGCCGATACCTTTGGTGCAGTGTTTAATTGCTTCTTCAATGGTCAAGTATTGCAGGTGTTTCTGTTTATCAGCAACGATAATATTAGTGTAATCCTTGCTCTTGAGACAGTGATTAGCCACACTTAATAAACAATTCCCATCGGGGGGAAGATAAACCCGCACCACGTCGGCACTTTTATTGGTTACTAAATCGATAAAACCGGGGTCTTGGTGACTAAAACCATTGTGATCCTGCCGCCAAACCACCGAGGATAATAACAGATTCCAAGAGGAAACAGAAGCACGCCAAGGCACATGATTTTTGCAGATATCGAGCCATTTAGCGTGTTGGTTGAACATGGAATCAATAACGTGGGCAAAAGCCTCGTAGGAGTGAAATAAACCGTGACGACCGGATAATAAATAACCCTCTAACCAACCGACTAAAGTATGTTCACTCAGCATCTCCATCACACGACCATCGGGAGATAATTGGCTACCATCTAAATCCTCTGGATAGGTATCAGCTAACCAAGCTTTTTTAGTCACTTCATAGAGAGCCGCTAAACGATTAGAAGCAGTTTCATCGGGACCAAAAACGCGAAAATTAGTCATATTATTTCGCATTACATCCCGCAAAAATACCCCCATCACTCCCGTGTTTTCTGCTTCCACTTGGCCCGGGTGGGTGACATCTACGGCATACTGACGAAAATCGGGCATTTTTAGGTCTTTCCGCAGCAATCCGCCGTTAGCGTGCGGATTAGCACTCATGCGACGATGACCCCTAGGAGCGAGTTCTTTAAATTCTGGCTTAAATTTACCCGTGGTATAGTCAAATAATTCCTCCGGGTTATAGCTTTTCATCCACTCCTCTAATTTTCTCAAGTGGTCGGGGTTTTCCTGCATGGCACCCATGGGGACTTGGTGAGCGCGCCAGAATCCTTCTACTTTATGACCATCAACGTTTTTCGGACCCGTCCAACCCTTGGGAGACCGGAGGATAATCATCGGCCAGGGGTAACGTTTAGCAATACCCGTGCTGCGAGCTTCCTGTTGATAGGAGCGAATCTGATTGATACAGTGTTCTAGGGTAGCGGCCATTTTTTGATGGCAGTGCATGAGGTCTTCATCTTCCTTACATTCGACGATGTAGGGAGTGTAACCGTAACCAACAAAGAGACTTTCTAACTCGTGCGTCGAAATACGGGAGAGAATGGTGGGATTAGCGATTTTATAACCGTTTAAGTTTAAAATTGGCAGTACCGCACCATCGCGAATCGGGTTAAGGAATTTATTCGAGTGCCATGCGGTAGCAAGGGGACCGGTTTCAGCTTCCCCATCACCCACCACCACGGCCGTAATTAGGTCGGGATTGTCAAAAACAGAACCGTAGGCATGGGAAACACTATAACCCAGTTCGCCGCCCTCATGGATAGAACCGGGGGTTTCGGGGGTGACGTGACTACCGATGTGACCGGGAAAAGAAAATTGTTTAAAGAATTTTTGTAATCCTTCCTCGTCTTCACTTTTATCGGGGTAAATTTCCGAATAGGTTCCTTCTAGATAAACCGGACCGAGTACCCCCGGCGCCCCATGGCCAGGACCTGCCATAAAAATCACATCGAGGTCGTATTTTTTGATTAAACGGTTGAGGTGAACGTAGGTAAAACTTAAGGCTGGACTTGCTCCCCAGTGACCGAGCAAACGATACTTAACGTGTTCGGGTTTAAGATGTTCTTTGAGCAGGGGATTATCGCGCAGATAAATCATACCTACAGCTAAATAGTTACAAGCGCGCCAATAGGCATGGGTTTTATAGAGTTCGTCTTGAGAAAGGGGATTTTGTTCTGTTAAGGGTCTTTCTGGTGTGAATACCATGAATATTTCTCCAATATCTATGAAGGATGAGATTAAGAGAGTTGATAGACAATTTCTCCATCGAGAGGGTTAACCCTCGGTCAGTTTTAAAACTGTAATCAAGAGTGTAACCTTTTGGGGCGCAAAAAACTATTAAAATAAACTATATTTTGCCAATCCGGCTAGGGGAATTTATGTCAGTCGGGCGGGGTTTTTAAATGGCTTTTAAAGGCATATTAATATGTTCTTAACTTAGGTATCAATCATTCTCAGAAAGCTTTTAATGATTTTTTAATGTCAACTTTTCCCAAAAGGCTATATAATCAGACTCTCGTTGGTCGGCCAAGGCCTAATCAGGTTTTCTCGATGCCGGTGGCGAGGACGACTAGGGTAGCAAATTGATGATTTTTTATCTTGGAAGCACTGAAACTTAAAATCTTTCTATACTTCATCTAGCGATCAATAAAAGCTGATTAGCATATATAGTGATTCTCTACAGGCTAATCAATTCTCGGATTGTTTTTTCTTGATCGTGCCTAAGCTTATCGCAGCTGCAAAGGAGTTTTTTTCATGACAAAAGTAAGAGTCGCCATCAACGGATTCGGTCGTATCGGTCGCCTCGTTTTTAGGGCGGGTATCCAAAATCCTGATTTCGAGTTTGTTGGTATAAATGATCTGGTTCCCTCCGATAATATTGCCTATCTGCTCAAATACGACTCCACCCACGGACGTTTTCAGGGTACGGTAGAAGCAAAAGAAGATGGCATCGTCGTGGATGGTAAGTTTATCCCCTGTTACTCGATTAAAGACCCTGCTCAACTGCCCTGGGGTGCAACTGGGGCCGATTATGTGGTCGAGTCCACCGGTTTATTTACCACCGCGGAAGGGGCAGGAAAACACCTAGAAGCCGGGGCCAAACGGGTGGTTATCTCCGCACCCACCAAAGATCCCGACAAAATTCGTACCATTGTACTAGGCGTTAACGATAATGAGTACGATCCCGCTAAGGATCTGATCGTCTCTAACGCTAGTTGTACCACCAATTGTTTAGCCCCGATCACCAAAGTTATTAACGATAACTTCGGACTAGCGGAAGGATTAATGACCACGGTACACTCGATGACCGCCACTCAACCCACCGTGGATGGTCCATCGAAAAAAGATTGGCGCGGTGGTCGCGGCGCCGGTCAAAATATTATCCCCTCCTCCACGGGAGCAGCCAAAGCAGTAACCCTAGTTATTCCTTCCCTAAAAGGCAAATTAACCGGTATGGCCTTCCGTGTGCCAACTCCCAACGTTTCGGCGGTGGATTTAACCTTTAAAACCGAAAAAGCCACCAGTTACGAGGAAATCTGCGCCGCTATGAAAGCCGCCAGCGAAGGTCCGATGAAAGGTATCCTCGGTTATACCGATGAGGAAGTGGTATCGAGTGACTTTATCACTGACCCCCGTTCCAGTATCTTTGATGCTAAAGCTGGCATTCAACTTAATGCCAATTTCTTTAAGGTCGTCTCTTGGTACGATAACGAATGGGGTTACTCCTGCCGGATGTTAGACCTGATGAAAATGATGGCAGCTAAGGAAGCAACCCTCGTAACAGCCTAAATCAGTTATCAGTTATCAGTTTACTGTTTACTGATAACTGATAACCGATAACTGATAAGATGAATCCAAAATTTAAAGATATTACCGCTTGGGAACAGGCACAATTATTAATGCAGCCGGCATTTATTCGGGTGCTGGATAATCTGCGTAAACAGTTAGAAAATTCCCTCTGGAAAGGAACTTATACAGAAATTCAAGATCCCTATCCCAGTTATCTGCTCTGTTTGACTTATCTCGATCGCTCCGTTACTGTAAATATTTGGGAACTTTGTTTTCAAGTCTGTTTTCTCGATTATCCCACCGATGAGGGAGAGAGCGTCACCATCGATACCAGTCTCCTCGACCCCACCGGTGAACTAGATTGGCAGAGTTTGGAAACGAAAACCGAGCGCATTATTAACCGATTATTCGCTAATTTACCCCAATGAAAGCAGATTTAGAAACGATCAAGGCAGAGTATGCCGCTAATTTTCTCAAAGATTACAGTAATGATCCCCAAAATTTAGCATCCCAAACAATTTTAATCGATCGCTCCGATTGGGGTTTATTAGAATTAAAAGGCCAGGATCGACTGCGTTTTCTCCACAATCAAACCAGTAACGCGATCGATCGCCTCAAACCGGGTCAGGGTTGTGAGACAATTTTCCTTAACTCTACCGGTCGTACTCTCGATTTTGTCACAGTTTACGCTGGCGATGATTCCCTCCTCATCCTCGTTTCTCCCCAACGTCGTCAATTTTTACTGGAATTGATTGATCGCTATATTTTCCCCTTCGATAAGGTGGAAATTAGCGACTTAACCGATAATTTTGCCATTGTCACCCTAATAGGTACTGAAAGCGGGCAATACCTGCAAAAAATCGCCATTCCAGAGCAGATTTTAACGGGGGTGCAGCATAGTCATTATCTCCTTTCTGAACCCGCCCTGAGAGTGGCCGTCGGCACCGGCTTAGACCTACCCGGATACACTTTAATCGTTGCCGCCGCCGAAGCCGGTCCCCTCTGGGAAAATTTAATTAAAAATGGCGTTACTCCCGCCGATGAGCAGGTGTGGGAATACCTAAGAATCCATCAAGGCCGACCAGCAGTCGAGCGAGAATTAACCGAAGATTATAACCCGTTAGAGGCCGGTTTATGGCGAGCGATCGTTTTTGATAAGGGCTGTTATATTGGTCAAGAAACTATCGCCCGTCTCAACACCTATAAAGGCGTAAAACAAAGACTTTGGGGCATAAAACTTAGCCAACCCGTCCCCAGCAATACCCCGATTATTTTAGAAGCGCAAAAAGTCGGTTTACTCACCAGTGTGCTGGAGGATTTTGGCTTGGGTTATGTGAAAACAAAAGCGGGAGGAGAGGGTTTAAAAGTACAAATCGGCGAGGCAACAGGAGAATTAATCCCTTTACCCTTCCTCTCTCACGAATACCCCTAGAAAAGTGGGAATTATGAATTATGAATTATGAATTATGAATTATGAAGAACGTAGGTTGGGTTGAAGTATGAAACCCAACTGATAACTGATAACTGAAAAACCCCCCTAACCCCAGCGACTAGCGATAGGCATTCGCCAACCAGTGCCAAAAGCGCGATCGCTAATTTTTAAGACCGGGGGAGCTTGTTTGCGCTTAAATTCGGCATTTTTAACTAATTTAATCACTTTCTGCACAATTTCAGGCTCAAAGCCGGCGGCGATAATTTGTTCGGTGGATTGATGGCGATCGATTAATAGTGCTAAAATAGCATCTAAAATCTCGTAGGGAGGTAAAGAATCTTGATCCTTCTGATTGGGTTTTAATTCAGCACTAGGAGCTTTATTAATCACATTAAGGGGAATAATTTCCCCGTGCCGATTTAACCAGCGACAGAGGGAATAAACCCTCGTTTTCGGCACATCGGCAATCACTGCTAAACCACCATTCATATCACCGTAAAGGGTGCAATATCCCACCGCCATTTCTGATTTATTGCCAGTGGATAATAGTAAATGACCGAATTTATTAGAGAGAGCCATTAATAAATTACCGCGAATGCGTGACTGAAGATTTTCTTCGGCAATACCGAAATCAGTCCCAGCGAAAAGCCGCTCTAAAAGTTGATCATAAGCAGTCATAATTTCTTGAATTGCTAACTTCTCACTTTTGATACCTAAATTATTAACTAAAGCCACTGCATCGCTAATCGAATGGTCGGAACTATAGGGAGAAGGCATCATCACAGCGAGAACATTTTCTTTACCTAATGCGTCGCTGGCAATAGCGGCAACTAAACTGGAATCAATGCCACCACTCAAGCCGAAAATTACCCGTTTAAAACCGCATTTCTGCACATAATCTCGCACTCCTAAGACTAAAGCTCGATAAATTTCCTCATCTTCATCGACGGGTAAAGGATGAATAACTGCGGGTAACAAATCTTGATTAAACTCGATCAATTCTAGGCTAGAAGTAAATGCCTGAGCGCGATAAATCACTTCTCCTTGTCGGTTAAAAGCCACGCTGTCACCATCAAAAATTAAATCATCATTACCTCCCACTTGATTGACATAAACTATCGGTAAATTATATCTAGTGGCACTATGGGATAATAAAGATTCTCGCAATTTTTGCTTACCGACACTGTAGGGAGAAGCGGAAAGATTAACGATTAAATCCACTCCTAAATTAGCTAAATCGGCGATGGGATTAACCGCGTATTGACGCTGACCCCAAAATTGTTCATCATTCCAAACATCTTCACAGATAGTTACACCGATTTTTACATTATTTTCTGTTATTTGAAAATATTGACTTTCTTTCCCAGAAGCAAAGTAACGATCCTCATCAAAAACATCGTAGGTAGGCAATAAACGTTTAGTAAAAATTTGTTTAATCTCTTGACTTTTTAACAAAGCTATGCTATTAAATAACGGCTTTTCTCCCCTGACCGTTGCCGAGGGATTTTTTTCGACAAAACCGACTAAGACGGCTAACTTTTCTGGTAATTGTTGGGACAATAATTGCAATTGTCGAGACATTTTCTCCACAAAACCCAGATTTAATAACAAGTCTCTGGGGGGATAACCACAGAGGGATAATTCCGGGGTTAAAAGTAATTCCGCTCCCTGATTAAATGCCGTTTGAGCGGCCTCTAAAATTCTTTGGGCATTTCCTTCGATATCTCCAACAATGGGATTTAATTGAGCGATAGCAATTCTCATATTTTTTCCTATTTAAACAAAAACTAACGGTTGCTCTTTAAAGGGAGCAAAAGCTTTTTCATCAAAGCGATATAAACTAGCAGGACGACCGGCACCACGAGAGACTTTTAAACCCATATCCTTGAGAAATCCTAATTTCAATAGCCGATTTCTGAAGTTAGAATAATCACTAAAATTTTTACCTAAAATTGTCTCATAAAATTGATAAAGATCATTTAAAGTAAATAATTCTGGTAAAACCTCAAAAGCGACGGGACTATATTCTACTTTATTGCGTAATCTTCGCCAGCCATATTCCAAAATTTGACCGTGATTAAAGGCTAAATCTGGCACTTTATCAATCATATACCAAGTGATATTATAATCCCGTTCAGTGATTAACTTTGCTTCCTCAAACCGCACTAAAGCGAAGTAACTCACCGATAGATAACGTTCCCTAAAACTCTCGGCCGCTGCCGGGGAATCTCCCTCTGGACTGCCAAAAGTATATAACTGTTCTAGATAGAGATTATTGACACTAATTTTCTCGGCTAAAATTCGATAGGCTGCCGTTTCCAGTGATTCCCCATTTCTCACTAAAGTTCCGGGTAAACTCCAGTAATTACTAAAAGGTTCTTCCCGTCGTTTAATCAGAAGCACTAGCAGCCGATTTAATTGGGTATCAACGGAAAAGATCACGTTATCAACTCCCACTTTAAAATCAGCTAGAGATTTATTAGCTAGGGTATTTGGCGATTTCATGCGTAAAGTTTTTGACCTTCGATATAATCTTTAATCGGTGCAGGAACAGCCTGTTTATCGCCTTTTTCTCGATAATCTGTTGAGGATACAGCCGGAGCAAAGACATCGGCAATCAGACAATCACCCCCTAATGTTTGCAGTTGTTCAATATCATCTTGGTTAATAGGATATCCGGGACGAGGAATCACGAGAATTTTGACTTTTTCTAGTAATTCTTGGCTACGATACCAGTGCCTAATTTGTCCAGCTAAATCAGAACCAATGACTAGGGTATATTCCTCCTGTTCTCCCCAAATTGCTTGCGCTTTTTCCACACTAATTAAGCTACGTCGATCGCTTAATTCTCGTCGCAGTTGTATATTATCCCTTGGGGGTTGAATATCCCGGATGAGCAAATTTAACATCCTCAGACGATGTTCGAGACTGGTTTGATGATTTTTAAAGGGATTATCGGCAGCCCAAACCGCAACGATATCGTACTGTTCCGATAACCATTTTAGTATGGCTTGATGACCGGCAGTAGGAGGATCGGCACTGGTTCCAAAAAGGGCAATTTTAAGCATAGGATTCAATTGCTTGCTCACTGAGGGATTAGTTTAAGTCTGCTCAAGCTTGGCAAAAATTAACTTCTCCCCATTATAGTTGATTTTACCAAAATAGGGCAAGAGGATCAGTGATCAGTAATCAGTGATCAGTAATCAGTGATCACTGAAGTTTTGCGACGAGTGGGCTGCTATTAACTTAACAGAAAATTCCCTAACACTTGGCCGTTCTGAATAGGGGAGATTGCGTCTAATTGCAAAGGGTGCATCTCACATTTGCAGAAATACCGACAATCAGCACTTATCAGTGACTCTTAAATTGGTACAAAAATATGAACAATCGCGTGTAAGCATCCCACCGAAAAGCTAATGCGCGGGGGGTTTGGGGGCGGCGCCACGCCCCCAACGGGGGGTTTGGGGGGTAGAACCCGTAGATTGACAAAAATGAGATGCACCTATTGCAAAAAGATACTTATTCTTGAATAAGAGCATAATCATAATGCTCCAAAATTTCACCTAAACAGGATGAATTATCATCGTATAAATTACCTAAGTTGTCTTCTTGCAAATGGTTTCTAACCCGATCAAAAAGCCCAACGGAATAGACACTATCATCATGACGAGAACGGTATCTAATCCCATCTACTCCTTGGGGATGTTCCCAAATTGCCTGCCCCCAAGTCCGACAATATTCATAATCACCAGAAGAAATGCGGGCATCTATTCCTATGCGAACAAGGGCCGGCCCCGTTAAGTCGGCCAACAGTAAAGCGCGATCACTTCTAATTCTAAAAAGATTTCTATTTCTTAGGGCTGTAACGGTTACGGCTCCGTCAAATGTTCGGCCAAAACATTCAATAAAGGTACTGCACTCATCACCCACATAGAGAAGCCCATAGCCCTGATTTGGCCCATCGAAACGACCGCTACCACTGCGGTCAAAATGAAGACTAGAAAGGTGTCCGGTTTTATTTAATCTTAGCCAGGGGCCTGGGGTTTCAATGACGGGCAATTGACGCTGACTAAAATCGTCTGGTGGGAGGGGAAAAGGAGGCAAACCCATTACGCTGCGCTATGACTCCCGTAGCACTTAGCGGCCAAAACCACTGGCTCGATTTCTCCCTTTTGGAGTTTTTCTAGCGGGGTTGCTCCCTCTAAACGAATATCACCCGTGAGCAGAAAGAGCATTTGTGTCCAAGCACCATCTTCTTTTAAAACGGCTAACACTTGGTCTAAACCTGACAAAACTTTGCCATCAATAAATTGCCAAGCGGGATAAACTAATTCCTCGTTGACAGATAAACCTAAGACCTGATGATTGAGCCTCATAGTTTCTAATTCCAAAGAACTACAGGCTAAAACACTACAAACCTCAGCGCTGGTTAAGGTTCCGCCTTGCTGAGATAGGAACCGTTTCTTCGCTTCTTCGCCTCGTTTAATGGCAGCTGCCAACGGAGGGGCCAAAGCTAAAGGAGATTGTGCTTTTTGTATAGATTCTAACATTTTTAAGCAACCCTACCACCGTCAACAAGACCTGTATAAAACAAATATAAGTCTCCCTTCAAATGTTTAGTCTCTTGTATCAGCTTACTTTTATCGTCTGAATACCCAATAACCTTACCTTTCTCTGGCCAGCCATATTTGTCGCGACCAGTGATCTCTAAGACCACCCATTGATCGGGGTAATCGGATGAGACATCGGCTATACTCAAATCTTCTGTTTTGTGGCTAAGTGTCTTCATGGCTAAGGTGGCAGTTGATTTGATCAGGATCTTTGTTTTTGCCTAGTAGTGTTTTGCTCCTCGTGTCAGGAATCCCTAACATTATTAGCTTGACTCAATCTGCCCTAATAAGCTAGGATGCGGGGATGATAATGATGAGTAAAGAGCCAGCACCCGCGAGGATGCTGGCCCTCTCCTAGCTTCGCATCATCGGGATTAGCCCTCTCAACAGCCCACCAGGAGACTTAAAAACCTTATTAGTGGACTAAGAAGCCAGGAGGTCAATCAATGAAGCACTTACTCACTGTCATGCTCCTAAGCTCCCTTGCTTACGGCGTAGCTGTCGGGAAGATTCATCCCTACGACTACGTTTTTATCTACACCATCAACGAACTAGCAAAACGTCAGGGTGGAGATAATCAAGACGGGAAGCGGTAGGTAGAACGTTTACCTAATTCAGGCTGGACAGTGCGCCAACACTCGACCAGCTTTTTTGTACTGTTTTTTACTATCGCTCTATTTTTTTTAATGGTATCCATAATATAATCACTTACCGTAAGGATATCAACCAATAAATATTGCAAAGTTAAACCAACAATTGTTGCAAAGTTAAACCAACAATTGTTGCAAAGTTAAACCAACAATTATTGCTATCATTAAACAATAATTGTTGGTACTCCATTTCAAAATATGCGAACTAGCTCGAAAATACAGCCATGAAGACGCTCTCGTCAATGCCCCAAAACCTATCCGATGCCGAAAGGCAAGCAAGCAACTGTGGTTTGGATATTTCCAAGCTACAAGCTTTGTTGGCAGAAATCGAACCCGCATCTGAAAAATACAAAATGCCCCTGTCACTGTGTGATGCCCAAAAACAGGCAAGAAACTGTGGTTTGGATATACCCAAACTAGAAGCTTTGTTGGAAGAAATCGGAACCCTATCTGAAAAATACAAAATTATTTTTTATCTGGCGGCTACAGGACTTTATTCCGCCGATGACCTCGCTGAAATGTCCAATCATAGCAGCGGCAAAAATCTAAACGCGGATTTCAACAAAAATCTAGGATCCCATCTTAAGGATTACCTTGATTTAGATGAAAGTGAGCGTCTGGGAATTACTTCCCTAAGAAGGATTCTCTTTAAAAAGGGCTATTTTGTTGACATTAATGACGATGAATTAGTGAGAGTTTTGCCAACACGCTACGCTGAAAATTCTCAATTAGAGCAGTCTTTTACTGTCAGACACAATTAGTGCGGATGAGAAGACCACCAATCAAGGAGATTGATTTAAAAATGGAAAACACAGAGTTATTGTGCGAGATACCAACATCGGTCACTCCCCGTGCTGACATTATTAATGGGTTGTTAGCTCAACTAGACAATGAACAGGATAGCGATATCCGTGCTGAAATCATAAGGAAATTAGGAGAATATCCTGAGCCTCAAGTGATTAAAAAACTTTGGGATTTGAGAAATAATCTCGAAAACGAATCTGATGATTTTGTGCAGTACGAAATCAAGCTTAGTTTGCGTAAAGTGACTAATCATCCTAGTATAAATATTGATTTTTTTCTAGATAACTTAGAGGTATTCCCATCAAAAGATAACAATTCTCAAGCTCCAAAAGTCTTAATTGACGCTGCTCTGATTGAAGAGTTTTTATTACGAAATCAGACGACTCTTAACAGGGAAGCTACTAGGGTTATGGGACTTGTTTTAGAGGGAAAAATTAATCCTTACATTGGGGAAATGGGATTAATCAAAATTTGGCATAGTATGAAAAATCTTAAATCTCAAGAATATGCCAATCGTTCGATCATTGAACTTATGAGTAAGATTAACGTCGGTCAAGTTAACTTGAAAGAAATTGACCTAGAAAAATATCCCAACGTTAATTTAAAAACGGCAATTCAAGTTGAGATTGCCAGAAAGTATAGCCTAGCAGGTATTATCACCATCGCAGATCGAGAATTCATTGCCAGTGGATATCCTTTTGTGGGTTCTCCTTCCTTATTCTTACAGTTTTTAGGGGAAGATACCTCGCCAGCTTCTATCGAAAGAACTCTCAAAAATCTCGGTAAAGCGGCAATGGAAAATGAAAAAGTAAAACTCAATCAGCTTTTAGAAAACGAGCCTCAACAAAACTTATTCTTTGAAGATAATCTTTTCCTTTTTCAAGGCTGGAAAATTGAGAACTTTGAAATTCTTTGTGCCAATAACAATTTAACTTCCGCGACAGTTATCCTATGTAATACAAAAACCCAAGAGCGTTACACTGAATCAGCCTTTAAAAAAGGTTCAGTAGATGCACTTTGTACTGCTTTTAATGAGGCTCTAGCTCATTTAGTTGAGGTTAAACATATCCTTAAATCTATCTATTTAGCCAACTTGACACCGGGTCAACAAGGAGCCATAACTGTCAAGGCGGCGGTTGAGTATGATGGTAAAGAAGTTATTACCATCCACACCCATGAAAATATTCTCAAGGCTCATTTTTTCGCCTACGTCAAAGCGATGATTGCCGTTTATGCACCCAAGGAATATCACCCCGATATTCATAGCACAAAAGAATTGACATATTTTCACAAAATTGGCGAACGAGATTTTCGGGGACTGAATTTCAGCCAAGTTAATTTAATGGATAGTGAAGGCAATCTTTCCGACGCAAAATTGATGGGATGTAACTTCAGTAAGGCTAATCTTTTGGGGGTTAATTTAAATAAGGCTGATTTAACAGGAGCCGATTTAAGTCATGCCAATTTGAGCAAAGCTGATTTAACAGGAGCCGATTTAAGTCATGCCAATTTGAGCAAAGCTAATCTAACGGGAGCTAACTTGACCGATGTTAAATTAGATGAAAATAATCTAACCCTCCTTGATTGCACAATTTTGACTAACACAATTATGCCTGAAATTAACATTGAAATTAGCGGCGAATCTCGTTTAGAAAAGGTTGCTCAACTACTCAAACACATTGATCCTCAAAGTCAATCTCGAATCTTGGCTGTTCACTCGATGACAGATTCCATCTGGTGGGATAATCCCCTTGGTCAAAAATTCTGGGAAGTTAACGAAGAACTAATCAAAAGGAAGATTTCTATTCAACGAGTTTTTATTCTTCCTGAAGTTCCGACTCCAAAGCATTTACAGGTGATTCAGGAACAACTTAACTCTGGCATAGAAGTTGCTTGGATTTGTCAGGAAAAAGCCAAAGATGTTGAAGGCTATCGTTGGGATGATACCAACCTATTGATTAGCGAAAACTTATCTGTTCCAAGAAATTCTTTTACAGCGAGAAGAACTATGAATCGTCAAACAGAAACAGGTTATATTTCCTATCAAACAAGAGTTGTCGAGACAGATAAAAGTATCTTTAACGCTCTATGGGAAAAATCCGAAAAACTCTCTACTCAAGCTAATATTCAGGAACAATTAGCAAACCTGAGTACCTGACCCCGAACTTTATTGTTTTATTAACTGATGCTCACAATGCGATCGCTCTTTCTATTCTATTTTGATAAAAAGCGATCGCTAAAAAGTGAGTTCTCGGTCGTTTGTCACACAATCCTGAAGATATAAATCAATTAGTTCCTGATAAGAAATTCCTTTTTCTTTTGCTTTTTTTTCAAAGAAATCAATGACATCAATCCTTAAAGGTAAAGTGACCTGCCGCTTGAGTTGTTGAGCAAAAGGATTAGGACGACTTTTCATATTAGCGAGATCATACTCTGATTTCATCAACAATAACCTCGATGAGGACAGTATAGTATTTTGTTTAAATTTAACGACTCAATTATAATACATACAATCAAATTAACGATAGTTTGCTCTTAAAAAATTTTTCTCTCTCACCTCAGAAAAACTGCGATCGCTCTTTCTATTCTATTTTGATAAAAAGCGATCGCTTCCCCACAATCCCTAAAAAATAACCATAAAATTAATTAATAAGTGGGTAGGGGTTAAAAATTATCAGATGCCCCCCTTATTAAGGGGGATCCCCCCGCCTATCGGCACCCCCCTTATCAAGGGGGGCAGGGGGGATCGAACCTAAAATCCATTATTAATTTAATTATAACCAGCCACTTAGAATATCGGAGAAAGACAAACATGATTATCGCTCAAGAAAAACCAACTATTGCGACAGTCACCAAAACCCCTGTCACTTTGGAAGCATATCGGGTGATCGCTGAAACTTCTCAGGAACGTTATGAATATTGCCATGGAGAAATGATTCTTATGCCTGGAGGAACCGCAACCCACAGCGCGATCGCGATCAATATCTCGGTTTTTTTGGGATTTTTATTAAGAGATAGGGATTTTCGTCTGTATAACAGCGATCTGCGGCTGTGGATTCCTGAATATAATTGTGGAACCTATACCGATCTCATGGTTGTTAACCATGAACCAGAATTTAACGGCGATCGCAAAGACGAAATTCTTAATCCTTTATTTATTGTAGAGGTGCTTTCCCCCGCCACGGAAGCCTATGATCGAGGTGATAAATTTAGAAAATATCGTTCCCTGCCAAGTTTTTGTGAATATCTGCTCGTTAGCCAAACTGAACCCTACATTGAGCAATATTTCAGACTCGCACAGAGCGATCGCTGGCAACTACAAACCTACGATCAACTTAGTCAAATAATCCCTCTGGAGAGTTTAAACGTTGAACTTCCCTTGCTAGAAATTTATCGTCGTGTTAGTTTTGCCGCAGCCTCATAAATCCCTTAATCCGATTAATAACCTTTCTATTTTGTTTGCATAAAAAGCGATCGCCCCACAGTAAAGAAGCGGTGAGGATTAGTTCTAATGAACTACTCTGGATAGTTAGGCAGAGAATGATATTGAAAGATGCCAAAGATACTGCCGACACTGCCGACACTGAGAATACTGCCGACACTGCCAATACTGAGAATACTGCCGACACTGCCAATACTGAGCATACTGCCGATACTAACCAGACTTAAAATGCTGCTGGCACTAGCGAGACTTAAAATACTGCCGGCACTGCCTAAACTCAAGATACAGCGATAACTAGCTTTGCTCAGATAATTAAGACCGGAAATCATTTTAAATCGGGGAAAGATTGGGGAATAGTTAGGGAAGTATTTTGCCAAACCTGTTTTGACACTCCCCGCTCTAAAGAGACGGGGATTCTTGGTTCACAGAGATTACTTGCTTAGACAGAATTGCTTCTGAAAAAGTAGAGGTATTCTCTCCCCAAGCGTTTATTGGAT